>JAGOXN010000196.1 GCA_018059685.1 Steroidobacteraceae bacterium
TTTACAAGAAATGACCCTCAAGTCTGCCGACCTGCTGCTGCGCCTGCGTGCGACCGCCGAACCGACTCGCCTGCGCCTGCTCGCCGTCCTGGCGCGTGGCGAACTGTCGGTGTCGGAACTCACCAGCATCCTGGGCCAGAGCCAGCCGCGCGTGTCACGCCACCTGAGGTGCTTGGACGACTGCGGGTTGCTCGAGAGATTTCGCGAGCAGCACTGGATCTACTACCGGATGCCGACCGACACCGAGGGCGGCCAGTTCGCGAGGCTGCTGCTCGGGATGCTCGAAGCCGACGATCCGGTGCTTGCGGGCGACCAGCGGCGGCTGCAGCGCGTGCTCGAAATCCGCGCCGGACGTGGAGGCGAGCGCGACGCGGTGCCCGACGCGGAGGCGACGGATGACCTCGTTTCCCTGATCGAGAGGGAATTGGGCACGGACGGGGCGGAAGCCCTGCTGTATTTCGGCCATGCTCCGGAGGAAGTGCTGGGCGCTCGCAGATTGCGCGCCCGCCGCGTGGTCGGGATGAACCCGTCACGGCTCGTCGTACAGCGCGCGCGTGCCGTGCTCCACTCGGCGGGCTTCAATGACTGCGCCCTGCAGCAGGGCGATCTCGCGGCGCTGCCGCAGCCGGCAAACAGCTTCGACGTGGTACTGATCGACCGGGTGCTCGTACGTGCCGACCGGCCGACCGATGGGCTGCACGAGGCCGCGCGCGTGCTGCGTCCGACAGGCCGTATCGTCCTGATCGAGGACTTCGAGGCGCTCGAGCGGCACGCGCCCGATGCCAATCCGCTCGCGCTGCTGCGCGAGTGGCTCGCTGACGCCGGGCTCACCTGCGATCGCCTGCGTCCGTTCGACGTGAGCGGCGCCCACCTGCTGCTTGCCACGGCGAACCCCGGGTCCGCCAGGGCGGCGGCCTGACCGGCGCTCACCGCCCACCGCACGGGAACCCCATCGTCATGCAACCGGTCAGTGTTTCGTTCGAATTCTTTCCGCCGAACGACGCGGACATGGAGCGCACGCTCTGGTCCTCGATGCAGCGTCTCGCGCCACTGGCGCCGCGCTTCGTCTCGGTTACCTACGGGGCCGACGGTTCGACGCGCGGACGCACCCATAACACGGTGATACGCGTCCTGCGCGAGACGCCCCTCACCGCCGCGCCGCACCTCACCTGCGTCGGTGCTCCGCGCGGCGAGATCCTCGACATCGCGCGCGGTTACTGGGACGCGGGTATCCGCCACATCGTGGCGCTGCGCGGCGACCCGGCGGCGGGGCAGGCGAGCTACGTGCCGCACCCCGAAGGCTTCGCTCACGCCGCCGACCTCGTGACGGGCCTCAAGACCATCGGCGATTTCGACATTTCCGTCGCGGCCTACCCGGAGGTTCACCCCGAGGCGCGCGACGCGCAGTCCGATCTCGACAATCTGCGTGCAAAGCTCGACGCGGGCGCGAGCCGCGCGATCACCCAGTTCTTCTTCGACACCGACAGGTACCTGCACTTCCGTGACCGGTGCGCGGCCGCCGGCATCACCGCGGAGATCGTGCCGGGCATCCTGCCGATCACGCGCTTCCCGCAGATGCTGCGCTTCGCACAGCGCTGCGGGGCGAGCGTACCCGACTGGCTGCAGCACCGCTTCGCCGGTCTGGACGACGATCCGGAGACGCGACGCATGATCGCCGCGAGCGTCGCGATCGAGCAGGTGCGCCGCCTGCAGCAGCACGGTGTCCACGAGTTCCACTTCTACACCCTGAACCGCGCGGAACTGACCTACGCGATCTGCCACGCGCTCGGCGTACGGGTGCCAGCGGGCGCGGCCAGTCGCGCGGTGGCGGGAGCGTGATCGTGCTGCGGCCCGAGCGCATCCGGGAGTTCCGCCGGCTGCTCGGCGAGCGCATCCTCGTCCTCGACGGTGCGATGGGCACGGTCATCCAGTCGCACCGGCTCGGCGAGGCCGACTACCGGGGCGACCGCTTCGGTGGCTGGCCGAAGGATCTCAAGGGCAACAACGACCTGCTCGTCCTGACGCGGCCCGAGCTGATCGGCGACATCCACCGCAGGTACCTCGAGGCCGGCGCGGACATCGTCGAGACCAACACCTTCAACGCGAGCGCCCCATCGCAGGCCGACTACGGCACCGAGGCGCTGGTGCGCGAAATCAACCTCGCGGCGGCCCAGGTCGCGCGGCGCGCGGCGGACGACGTCGCGTCACGGACCGGGCGCGTGCGCTTCGTGGCGGGCGCGATCGGCCCGACGAGCCGCACGGCGTCCCTCTCGCCCGACGTGAACGATCCCGCCTACCGCAACGTGACCTTCGACGAGCTGGCCGCGACCTACGGCGAGGCGGCGCGTGCACTGGTCGATGGCGGCGTCGACCTCATCCTCGTGGAGACCATCTTCGACACGCTGAATGCCAAGGCCGCGCTCTACGCGGTCCGGCAGGTGCTCGACGAGACCGGGCTCGATCTGCCGGTCATGGTTTCCGGCACGATCACCGATGCATCGGGGCGCACGCTGTCCGGCCAGACGGTCGAAGCTTTCTGGAATTCGGTGCGTCACGCGCGGCCCGAGGTGATCGGGCTCAACTGTGCGCTCGGCGCGAGACAGTTGCGCCCGTACGTCGAGGAACTGTCACGGATCGCCGACGTCCACGTCTGTGCCTACCCGAATGCCGGCCTGCCGAACGCTTTCGGCGAATACGACGAGACGGCCTGCGAGACCGCGGCGCTCGTGGGCGAGTTCGCCGCCAGCGGCTTCGTCAACGTCGTCGGCGGCTGCTGCGGTACGACTCCCGATCACATTGCCCACATCGCGGAGGCGGTCGCGAAGCTGCCGCCGCGCAGGCCGCCGGTGCTCGAGTCGCGCTGCCGCCTGAGCGGTCTCGAGCCGCTGAACATCGGTCCGGGCAGCCTGTTCGTCAACGTGGGCGAGCGCACCAACGTCACGGGGTCGGCGAAGTTCCGCCGCCTCATCGAGGGCGACGACTACGCGGGCGCCCTCGAGGTCGCGCGCCAGCAGGTGGCGAACGGCGCGCAGGTGATCGACGTCAACATGGACGAGGGAATGCTCGACTCGGAAGGGGCGATGGTGCGCTTCCTGCACCTGCTTGCCGCCGAACCCGACATCGCGCGCGTGCCGGTGATGGTCGACTCCTCGAAGTGGTCGGTGATCGAGGCGGGCCTCAAGTGCCTGCAGGGCAAGGGCGTCGTCAACTCCATCAGCCTCAAGGAAGGCGAACGCGCGTTCCTCGAGCAGGCGCGGCGCGTCCGCGCCCATGGCGCCGCCGTCGTCGTCATGGCCTTCGACGAGCACGGGCAGGCAGACACGGTCGAGCGCAAGGTGTCGATCTGCCGGCGCTCCTACGAGCTGCTGACGGAGCGCGTCGGATTCCCGCCCGAGGACATCATCTTCGACCCGAACATCTTCGCCGTCGCCACCGGTATCGAGCAGCACGACCGCTATGCGCTCGATTTCATCGAGGCCACGGCGCGGATCCGGGAAGCCTGCCCGCACGCACTCGTGAGCGGAGGCGTGAGCAACGTGTCGTTCTCCTTCCGCGGCAACGAGCCCGTGCGCGAGGCGATGCACTCGGTGTTCCTCTACCATGCGATCCGCGCCGGCATGAGCATGGGCATCGTGAACGCCGGTCAACTCGCGATCTACGAGGAGATCGAGCCCGAACTGCGCGAGCGGGTCGAGGACGTGATCCTCGCCCGGCGGGCGGATGCCACGGAGCGCCTGCTCGAGATCGCGGCGCGCGTCAAGGGCGAGGCCGGGCAGAAGCGGGCCGAGGACGACGCCTGGCGCGGGTGGCCGGTGGCGAAGAGACTCGAGCACGCGCTCGTGCGCGGCATCGACGAGTTCATCGTGCAGGACGCCGAGGCGGCACGGATCGAGTCCGGACGGCCGCTCGCCGTCATCGAGGGGCCGCTCATGGACGGCATGAACGTGGTCGGCGACCTCTTCGGGGCCGGCAAGATGTTCCTGCCGCAGGTGGTGAAGTCCGCGCGCGTGATGAAGAAGGCGGTGGCGCACCTCGTGCCGTACATGGCGCGCGAGCCGGGCGAGGCTGCGCGCTCGAACGGGCGGATCGTCCTCGCAACGGTCAAGGGCGACGTGCACGACATCGGCAAGAACATCGTCGGCGTCGTGCTCCAGTGCAACAACTTCGAGGTCATCGACCTCGGCGTCATGGTGCCGGCGGCGCACATCCTCGAGACCGCGCGGCGCGAGAACGCGGACATGATCGGCCTCTCCGGACTCATCACGCCGTCGCTCGACGAGATGGTGCACGTGGCCCGCGAGATGAAGCGCATCGGTTTCGAGGTGCCGCTGCTCATCGGCGGGGCGACGACCTCGCCCGCGCACACCTCCGTCAGGATCGACCCCGAGTATCCGGGAGCGGTGGCCTACGTCAAGGATGCCTCGCGCGCGGTCGGTGTCTGCCAGGCGCTCGCGACGGCGGAGCAGCGCGGTGAGTACACGCAGAAGCTGAAGCGCGAGCATGCGACGCGGCGCGAGCAGCACCACGGGCGCAAGGTCAAGGCACCGGCGCTCACGCTGTCACAGGCGCGCGCCAACCGCTTCCGCTTCGACTGGAGCGGGTACCGGCCACCGGTACCGAAGCTGCTCGGCGTGCGGCGCTTCGAGAACGTGCCGCTCGACGAGCTGCTGCGCTACATCGACTGGATGCCGTTCTTCAACGCCTGGGAGTTCAGCGGCAGGTTCCCCGATATTCTCACCGACCCGGTGGTGGGCGCGGCCGCAAGCAACCTGTACGCGGACGCGCGGCGGATGCTGAAGCAGATGATCGGCGAGCGCTGGGTCCGTGCCAGCGCGGTCATCGGCTTCTTCCCGGCCAACTCGGTCGACGAGATGATCGAGGTGTACGCGGACGATTCACGCCGCGAGGTGGTGCATCGGCTGCATCACCTGCGACAGCAGAAGGCCAAGCCGGCCGGACAGCCGCACCTCGCGCTGTCCGATTTCATCGCGCCGAAGGATTCCGGGGTGAAGGACTGGATCGGCGGGTTCGCCGTCACTGCGGGACTCGGCGTCGACGAGAAAGTGCGCGAGCATGAGCAGCGCCACGACGACTACGGTGCGATCATGCTCAAGTCGCTGGCGGATCGCCTCGCGGAGGCGCTGGCCGAGCGCATGCACGAGCGGGTGCGGCGCGAGTTCTGGGGGTACGCGCCCGAGGAGCGCTTCGCGAACGACGACCTGATCCGCGAGCACTTCCGCGGCATCCGCCCGGCACCCGGCTACCCGGCCTGTCCCGACCATACCGAGAAGGTCACGCTCTGGGCGATGCTCGATGCCGAGCGCAACACCGGCATCCGGCTCACGGAGAGCCATGCGATGCACCCGGGGGCTGCCGTCAGCGGCTGGTATTTCTCGCACCCGGACTCCACCTACTTCGCCGTCGGCAGGATCGACGGCGACCAGGTGGCGGACTATGCACGTCGCAAGGGCATCACGGTCGCACAGGCCGAACGGTGGCTCGCGCCGGTGATCGGCTACGAACCGAACGTGGACGCCGCCTGATCG
>JAGOXN010000197.1 GCA_018059685.1 Steroidobacteraceae bacterium
CGAGCACCCGATAGAAGGGGAAGTCCGAGAGATCCCTGCCAGTGAGGACCGCATACTCGGACATCGCCTGCGAGCGCGAATGGAAGCCGCCCAGGCCCGTGGGCATCTGTCCGAGGCGGTGCATCGACTCCGGATCGGAGGGTTCCACCCAGTAGCTCAGAAGCGTTGCGAGGTCGTAAAGTGGATCACCCCGCGTACTCATGTCCCAGTCGAGCACCGCACGCGGCTCGAGCGTCCGTGGGTCGAGCACTACGTTGTCGAGCTTGTAGTCGCTGTGCAGGAGCGTCGCTGCCCGTTCCGGAGGGACACGCCCGGCCAGCCACCGCGCCAGCTCCGTGACGACCGCGCGGTCCACGCCACCTGCGACCGTCTCTCCGCGCTTCGCCCAGCCGCTCACCGTGCGGGCCAGGAACCCGGCCGGCTTACCGAAGTCGTCGAGGCCCACCGCCCCGGCATCGACGGCGTGCAGGCTCGCAAGCACGTTCACCAGCATCGAGGAAAGTCGCGCGCCGACGGTCCATGCCGCCAGCCCCGGGGGGAGCTCGCGGCCAACCACGAGCCCGGGTCGGTATTCCATCACCAGGAAGTGCGCACCGAGGATGGACTCGTCCGCGCAGTAGTGCAGGCTCTGCGGAGCCAGCGGCCAGGCCTTCCACAGCCGGGACAGCACGCGGTGCTCGCGCGCCATGTCGTTGGCGCCGATCGGCACGGCGCCAAAAGGCGGACGCCTGAGAACCCGCAGCCGACCGTCCATGTCGATGAGAAAATTCAGGTTGCCGAGCCCGCCACGAAACTGGCGCGGTGGCACGCTGAGGTCGAGCCGGTGGCCCTGCCGGGCCAGATAATCCGAGAGGCGCCGCCAGTCGAGCTGGATCGTCTCCTCGGGACTCCGCAGGATCGCGTCGAACTCAGGTGCGACGGGCGCGGCAGTCCCGGGAGACATCGCCTCAGACCTGGCCCTTGGCTCTCTTCTTCGGTTCGATTCCGAGGAGCTTCGCCATGTTGAGTCCGAAGATCTTCGCGCGATCCTCGTCGGTGATGTAGCGATAGCCCCAGCCGCGATGCCCTTCCTCGTCGATCTGGAAGGTGTGGAACGGCTCGACGCAGTCTTTCATCCCCGAGCCGTTCGTATCGCTGCCCCAGACGATCTTGTCCGCAGTGGCATACAGCATGGCTTCGCCGATCAGCTCCTGGAAGAGCTTCGGTCGCCAGGTCGCGGCGTGGTTCAGGAAGCTCACGCTGATGTAGAGGTTGGGGAACGTCGCCGCCAGGTGATTCAGCTCGCGGTGGTGCGGCCAGCCGAAATGGAAGGCGACGATTCTGAGGTCGTAGAAATCGTAGAGGACGTCTTCGAGCAGGCCCGGATGGCAGTACTTGCTGCGGCCGCCGTAGATGTAGCCCGTCCCGGTGTGCACCTGCATCACCAGATTCAGCTCCTGCGCCTTCTCGAAGAACGGCCACAGTCGCTTGTCGTTGATGTAGGTGTCTTCGGGGCTGTAGAACTTGAAGACCTTGACCCCGCACTCCTTGGCCATGAACTCCATTTCACGGATGGCCTCGTCCACGCCCCGCTGAATGATCGGGCCGAAGTTCGGGCACATGATGAAGCGATCCGGATACTTCTCGACCCCGGCCAGCATCCAGGAGTTCGTCGTAATCGGGGTCGTGCCGCCGCTGCAGAACAGGAAGGCCTCCGGAATGACACAGGCCATGTCCGTGCCCGAGGCGTCCATGTTCCGGATCATCTTCTCGAACGGCCCGGCGCCGTCGTTCTCCAGGGAGGGAAACTCCTCCACCAGCGGCCGGATGCAGCCTTGCAGGGAGTGCATGAAACGCTTGGTTCCCTCGTAAGGGGCCAGTTGATGCCAGATCGCACCGTCGATCGGATGCGTCTCGGTATCGATGATGAAGTAGTCCTTCTTTGTCATGTGCTCTGCTCCTGGCTATGACCTGCTTCGCGCAGCAAATTCCACAGTCGACGAGGCGAGGCCGGGACCTCGCGCGCCATGGTCCCCGTGGGCACCAGCGCATCGTTGATGGCGCACATGATTGCGGCGGGGGCGGTGTGCAGCGCCCCTTCCCCGCAGCCCTTTGCGCCGAGCGGCGACAAGGGCGATGGCGTGACCAGTGCGAACTTCTCGGTCATCGGCACTTCGTTCATCGTCGGCAGCAGGTAGTCCACGAAGGTCGTCGCCCGTGGCTGCCCGTCCTCCGTGTAAGGGTACTCTTCGAGGATGGCGGCCGCGACGCCCTGCGCCACGCCGCCCTGCGTCATGCCTTCGACCGTGGCCGGATTCAGGCGCGTGCCGCAGTCGTCCACGACCGCATACTTCAGGATCTCGGTCCGCCCTGTCTCCCGGTCGATCTCGACCATCACGATGTGACAGGCATTGGCCGCCGTCAGGTAGCTCTTGGCCCGGCCCTGGTCGTCTATCGGCTTGCGGTCCTGGGCCGTCCATACCCCGGTCGCCTCGAGCCCCATTTCCATGCCGGGAGGCAGCAGGTCGCTGCGGCCGTGGGCGACGCCGGCGACGTCGGCCAGGGTCACTTTCGCTTCGGGCACGCCGATGACCTGCACCCTGCCGTCGATGAACTCGAGCTTCTCCGCCGGCGTCTGCAGCAGCCCGGCGGCGATCCCGACGATCTTCTTCCTGAGCTTGCCCGCGGCCAGCATGGTTGCACCGGCAATGGCAACGCCCAGCCGGCTGCCGCCGGGTCCGAAGGACGGTGGTGCGCCGAGGGTATCCACCGGCACGACCGCGATGTCGGTCATCTCCGCCCCGAAGTAATCCGCGAGCAGCTGTGCGATCACGGTGTACTGCCCCTGGCCTTCGCTGGTGAAGCCGACGCGCGCCGTGATCCTGCCGAACACATCGATCGATACCGTGATGCCCTCGGGCACGCCGATCGCCTGCATGCCGACGATGGCATAGGCATTCCAGTCGAACACGCCGGGTTCGACGGTGTTGGCGACGCCGATTCCCACGAGGCGCCCTTGTGCTCTCGCACGCGCCTGCTCCCTGCGCAGCGCCTCATAGCCCGAGAGTTCGAGTGCCTTGTCCAGCGCTGCCTCGTACTCGCCGCTGTCGTACTCGTTGCCGCTGGGAATGGTGTACGGGAACTGCTCCGGCCGGATGTAGTTCCTGCGGCGGATCTCGGCCGTGTCGAGTCCGAGACCGCGCGCCGCGAGGTCCATCAACTGCTCCAGCACGAAGAAGTGCGGCGGTGGCCCCATGCCGCGATAGGCGCTGGTAGGCGTCTTGTTGCTGAGCACGATCGTGAGATCGTAGGAGGCGGCCGGAATCGCATAGCAGCCGGTGAAGGCGCTGAGCGGCTTGCCCGCGCCCATCGCGCTGTAGTTCTCGCCGCTCGCCCCGATGTCTTCGATCAGTTCGACGTGGAATCCGCGGACCACGCCGTCACTCCCGACCGCGAGCTGCGCCTCGTAGTAGCGGTCCCAGGCCTGACCGCAGCCGCTCGTCAGGTACTCCATGCGGTCTTCGATCCATTTGACGGGTCGTCCGCCCGCCTTGCGCGAGAGCAGGCTCGCGATCGCGATGCCGCGCGCATTACCCTTGCCGCCGAAGCTGCCGCCGCGCTGCGTACTGGTCAGCTTGACCTTGTTGGTCGGAATGCCGAGCACGCCGGCTGCGCCGATCGCGTACAGCAGCGGCGACTGCGTGGCGCCGCGGATGGTGA
Source organism: Steroidobacteraceae bacterium (assembly GCA_018059685.1). Taxonomy (GTDB): domain Bacteria; phylum Pseudomonadota; class Gammaproteobacteria; order Steroidobacterales; family Steroidobacteraceae; genus RPQJ01. The sequence goes on from JAGOXN010000197.1 coordinate 3,700, forward strand.
GCCCGCCGCCGAGCGTGTCCCACTGGCAGATGCAGCCGAAGGTCTCCATGGGATTGGCACCCATGCGGTTCCAGCGGAAGCGGTCCTTGAAGATGTGATCAGCCTCGGCAAAGGCCTCCGCCACGGGCCCCCAGGTGAACTGCCGCCGCAGCACGACGTTGCTGCCGAGTTCCTCGATGACGAGTGGGCTGCCGGGCTTCATGGCCTCCAGGGTATCGACCGCCGGCGCCAGTGGCTCGAGCTCGACCTCGATCAGCTCGACGGCGTCCTCCGCCACGTGGCGGCTGACCGCCGCCACGGCCGCAACGGGCTCGCCGACGTAGTGCACCTTGTCGACCGCCATGCAGTAGGAACCGGTGCCCTCGGGAAAGCCGCCGGATCGACTGGTCGACCTGCGGACATCGTCGCCGGTAACGACGGCGATCACTCCCGGCAACTGCTCTGCCCGCGAAGTGTCGACGCGGCGGATCCGTGCATGCGCGACGCTGCTGTACTTCATTGCACAGTACAGCATGTCCGGCAACGAGACGTTGTCTATGAATTCGACGCTGCCCGTGACCAGCGCCACGTCATCCACGCGCTGCACGTTCTTCCCGAGAAAGCGCAGTGAGCTGGCGGGTATGTCCTCGATTCGAGGTTCCTGGTGTGCCATGGGCGTCAGGTCCGGTAGAGAGGAATGATTTCCCTGGAAAACCACGTCACCCAGTCGAGGCACTCTTCGTAGGAGTCCGTCCTGGGCAGGTGGACGACCATTCCCGTGGCGCCCGCTTCCCCGAGTCGACCAACGAGATCAACGATATCATCCCTGTGCCGGGGATAGCGCATTCGGTCGAAGTTGAGGCGGTCATCCTCGGGGATCTCCGCCAACAGCGTGAACACCTCGAAGGGCCGGCTGCGCGTCCGCATCTCGGGCTGCTCGTGAATGTAGGCGATGGCACCCTTCATTTCCCGGAGCGTCGTCTGCCAGGGCAACCAGCCGTCGCCAAACGCCGCGGCCCGGCGCAGCGCCGGTTTCGCATCGCCCCCGATGAGCAGCGGCGGATGCGGCGACTGGCAGGGCTTGGGCTCGAAGACCATGTTGCGGAAGCTGACGAATTCCCCGTGAAACTCCGGCGTGTCGCTGGTCCAGAGCTCCTTCATCGCCCTCAGGTACTCGTCACAGATCGCACCGCGCCTCTCGAAGGACACGCCGATCGCTTCGAACTCCCGGCGCAGGTGCCCGGCGGCGACTCCAAGTGCGAGCCGGCCGCCGGACAAATGATCCACCGAGGCGATCGCCTTGGCCCAGACCAGCGGGTTGTGGTACGGAATGGGACAGACATAGGTCAGCAGATGGATGCGCCGTGTAGCGCCCAGAAGAAAACCGGCTGCAGACACTCCCTCGAAGAACTTTGCGCCCATCGAGGGCACGAGCTTGGGATGCTGCACGATGTGCTCGGCCACCCACAGATAATCGAATGCGAGCGCATCGACTTCACGGGCGAAATGCACCGCCTTGGCGGGCGGCAGCGTGGCTTCCCAGGAACTTGTGAGCGCCTTGTAGAGGATATTGGCGGGCAGACGGATCGCGAACTTCATGCTTTCTCCACCCGCTCAGTGAGGACGCCACGACGGCGTCCTCCGTCCGCAGATTCTCCAGTCACTGCATGCAGTCTGCCCCTGCGCTCGCGTTGCAAGCCGCTGTAGCAGCGTCGAAAAAATGCTATGTGCGCCGCCGAAAACGCCGCATCGTCCACATGGATGATGCCTGTGTCACTTCCCGGCTGGCTTTCCGAGGAAGAACCGCTCTGGGTCGAACAGCCGGAGCATGGCCAGTTCCTCCGCGCTCGACGGTTGAAGTTC
>JAGOXN010000198.1 GCA_018059685.1 Steroidobacteraceae bacterium
GTGACCGACAGCACCGGCAAGGGCGTCGCCTCCGAGGTTTCGGTCTCGGTCGTTGATAAGGCACTGCTCTCGCTCGAAGAGGAGCGCGGGCCGAACGGTCTCCTGGCCTTCTGGTTCGAGCGCGGACTGGCGGTGGCGACGTCGTCCTCCATGTCGGTCTCGATCAACCGGTCGAACGACGTGATCGCCGAGCCGCCGCGGGGCGGGAAAGGCGGCGGCGGCCTCGAGGACGACCGCCTGCGACAGGACTTCCGAAACTCCGCCTACTGGTCGGCCCAGTTGAAGACAGACGCGAACGGCCGGGCAAGCGTGGACGTGAAGATGCCGGACAACCTGACCACCTGGCGGATGCAGGTCCGGGCCGTGAGCGGGGACACCATGGTTGGCGAGGGTACCAACGAGCTGGTCTCGACGTTGCCGCTGCTCTTGCGGCCCGCTCTACCCCGCTTCCTGCGGGTTGGCGACGAGACGCAGATCCGGCTGCTGGTGCGGAACGCAACCGCGGAAGAGCACGAAGTGAAGGTGACCATCAGCGCCGAGGGCATCGACCTCGATGACAAGTCGGCGCGGACCGTGAAGATCCCTGCCGGGGAGTCGGTCCCGGTGAGCTGGCCCGCGAAGGTGACCGCCGACGGGACGGCGCGGCTGACCTTCACCGCGACCGGGGGCGGGATGGAGGACGCAGTGACCCAGGAGTTCCCGCTCCTGCTCGACGTGACCCCGGAGACGATGGCAACCGGCGGCATCGTGACGAACGAGCCGGGCGTCGAGGCACTCTACCTGCCGCCCTTTGCGATCCTGAAGAACGGGCTATTGCAGGTCTCGGTGCAGTCGGCGCTGGGGGGGTCGATGGCGGACGAGCTGGGCGAGTTCGTGCCACGGCCGTTCGAAGACACGGTCTACATCGCAAGCCGGCTCACGGCAAACATCGGCGTCGCCCGGGCGGAGCGGAGCGCCGGCAACTCGTCAACGAACGGTGGACGGATCACCAGCGACCTGGCGGCCCTGGTCTCCCGCCAGCGGCCCGATGGCGGCTGGTCCTGGTGCACGGAACCGTTGTGCCTCTCTGACCCGAACGTGACCGCGTGGGTTCTCCTGGCTCTCGGCGAGGCCCGGCGCGATGGGCTGACCTTCGACGAATCTGGGATCGGCCGGGCCGGGACGTACCTTTCCGGCTACATCAACCGTACGGCGGACGTTGCGCATCCGGCTGACCCGAACCAGAAGGCGTTCATGCTGGCAGCTATCGCGAGCGCCGACAGCAGCCGGTCGGCGATCTCGCCCGCGCGGGCGCTCTTCGAACAGTACCGCACGCAGTTGAACACCTGGGGGCGGGCCTACCTGGCGATGGCGCTCGTCGATGCGGGGGTGGAAGGCAGCGACGAACAGGTGCGGGCTTTGCTCAACGACATTGCCGCAGCCACCATCCCGAGCGCGAACGGCAACCACTGGGAAGACCCGCCAGTCCGAGGGATGTTCATGACGAACACGGCCACGACGGGGCTTGTAACGCTCGCCCTGGCGCGCATCCAGCCCGAACAGCCGCTGCTGGCGCAGTCGGTGCGCTGGCTCGTTATCGCCCGGGGGGCGAAACGGTGGCAGACCACGGTGGAGCGCGCCCAGGCGATCCTCGCGCTGACCACCTACGCCGAGGTGACCGGAGAGCTCGCAGGTAACTTCAGCTACAAGGTTACGGTGGACGACCGCCAGATCCTGGGCGGGCTGGTGAAGCCGGGAGAGCCGCTGAAAGATGCCGCGAAGGATGTCGCGCTCACGGACTTTACCCCCGGCAAAGTCGCACTGCTCGCATTCCTGCGCGATTTCGAAAAGCAGGGGCGCCTCTACTACACGCTGAACCTGCGCTACCTGACTCCAGCGAAGGACGTGGAGGCGGTGAATCGCGGGTTTGCCGTCAGCCACGAGTACTCGTTGCTTGGTGACGCTGCGACGAAGGTCACCAGTGCAAAGCTGGGCGACACGGTCCGCGTGAAGCTGACCATCCTGGCTCCGGCGGACCGGAACTACGTGGTCATCGAAGACCTGCTGCCGGGCGGTCTCGAACCGATCGACGCACGCCTGCAGACGATCGATCCGGCCCTGAAGGCGCTCCTCGAAGCCGAGCGGGTGGCTGCGCTGCAGAAGCAGCGGGGCGGGTACGCCGCGCCATGGTTCGGGTGGTACTACAGCCCGTGGCAGCACGTCGAACTGCGCGATGACCGGACGGTGCTGTTCACGGACTACCTGCCGAAGGGCGTGTACGAGTACACGTACTACGCGCGAGCCACCACGCCGGGGGACTTCTTCGTGGCGCCGACTCACGCCGAAGAGACTTATCTGCCGGAGGTTTTCGGGCGTAGCGACTCGGGGCGGTTCAGCGTGACAGAGTAGGAAAAGGGGGCACTGCGCCGGGCGTCGGGAGGCGTGCCGGTTGACCGGTGCCCCTGCGATCCGTAGCGTCACGGTCGCATATCCCCAGTTTGCGGACAGTGCGCGGCGCGGCGTGCCATGCGTTAGCGCGCCGTTCCGCAGGAGGCAATCCTTGGCCTACAACAAACCCATACCGGAGCCAGACCCGCTCTCCCGTCCCTTCTGGGACGGCGCGAAGGCTGGCAAGCTCATGCTCCCGCGTTGCACCGACTGCAACCGGGTGCACTGGTACCCGCGCTGGATCTGCCCGTTCTGCCACTCGCGCAACATCGAGTGGTTCGAGGGCAGCGGCGAGGGCCGCATCCACACCTTTGCGGTGCAGCATCGCGCCTTCGGCGGATGGGCCGACGAAGTCCCATTCGTGACGGCCTACATCGACATCAACGAGGGCGACCGGATGTTCACGGTGCTGCGCGGGGTAGACCCGAACAAGCCCGAGACGATCCAGATCGGTGCGCGTGTCCGCGTTGAATTCGAACCCGCCAGCGAGGATGTGCACATCCCGTTCTGGCGCGTTATCTAGGCCCAGGAGACACAGATGCCAGGAGAACTTTCCCGGGCCGCGGCAATCGTCGGAGCGGCCGAAGCCAATGAAATCGGCTATCCCGAAACACCGAAAACTTCGCTCCAGCTTCACATCGAGGCTATCAAGAACGTGAGCGACCAGACGGGCATCCCGATCAGCGCAATCGACGGGATCTTCAGTGCCGGCTGGTCATCGCAAATCGCCGAGCATCTCGGCCTGCATCCGCGATACATCGACACCACCTCGGTCGGCGGCTGCTCGTTCGAAATGCACGTGCACCACGCGCTCGCCGCCATCCACGCCGGGATCATCGACATTGCGCTCGTGACCCACGGTGAGTCCGGCTGGTCGGCACGCGCCAACCAGGGCCGGGGCACCGGCCGCCCGCGCGGCATGGGCGACCCGTGGGACCCGGGTTCGCAATTCAGCGGGCCTTACGGCATATCCGGGGCGCCTTCGAACTACTCGCACGCGATGACGCGCCACAACCACCGCTTCGGCACAACACCGGAAGACTTCGCGCACATCGCCGTGGTCACGCGGCAGTGGGCGACGCTCAATCCCCGGGCGATCATGCATTCGCGCGAGACACATCCCCAGGGCGGGCCGATCACGGTCGAGGACGTGCAGACGTCGCGCCTGGTGTCGTGGCCGCTGACGCTGCTGCATTGCTGCCTGGTGACTGACTACGGCGGAGCCGTGCTGGTGACCAAGCCGGAGATCGCTCGGAGCGTGAAGACGAAGCCTGTCTGGATCGCTGGCGCGGGCGAGAACATGAGCCACTCGAATATGCTCGAGATGGGTGACTTCACCGCCACCTCCGCAGCGGCATCGTCGGCCTCGGCATACAAGATGGCCGGCATGGGTCCCGAGGACATGGAAATGGCCATGATCTACGACTCGTTCACGGTTACGGCGGGCATCACGGCGGAGATGCTGGGCCTGGCGCCGCGGGGCGAGGGATTCAGGCTGTGGAAGGATGGGCACGCCGCCCCGGGCGGGAGACTGCCCATCAACACGAATGGCGGCGGGCTCTCGTTCAACCATTCTGGCATGTACGGCATGCAGCTCCTCGTCGAGGCCTACCGCCAGCTCTCGGGCACGGCCGAGGACGGCGGCTACAGCGGCCTGCCGGGCAAGCAGACAAAGGCACGCTCGTGCGTGGTCAACGGCACGGGTGGAAGCCTTTCGACCACCGGGACGCTGGTACTGGTCTCGGATTAGGCGAAGGCGCGCGCTGCACCCTCCGAAGGCCGCCGGGAAACCCGGCGGCCTTCGCGTTTGCGCCCGGAGCCGGTGATCAGGTCCGAAGACATACGAGACAGTTTGGAGAGTGGGGAAACTGCATAAGCAATTGGTTTGCCTACAGGCCCTTACGGGCGTGGGTATCAGAAGGCGGTGGGAAGGAAAGCCACCCTGGTGGGGTGGAGGGTGGTGGCAGGGGGCAGGAAAAAGGGGTGCTCCCGGTAGGATATGCCTGTCACAACCCAACCCCCGGAGATGCACCCTGCTTGAGTCTACCCTGCCCAGCACCGGCGGTGACGCCGTGAGAAATTTCGGATTACCCGGGGCGTTCCTGCGGGTAGCCCGCAAGGATTGGCCCGACCTGAGCGCGGAGGCCCAGCGGCGGCTGAAGATCATCGACTGGCACCTGGCCAACGGTGAGAACGTGAGCAGGACCTGCCGGCACTTCACGATCAGCCGCCAGACCTTCTACCGCTGGCTCAAGCGCTACAACCCGAGGGACCTCCGCACCCTTGAGAGCCACAGCTCGCGGCCACGGCGCTGCAAGCAGCCGACCTGGACGAGGGAAGAGATCCTCGCCGTGAAGGATCTGCGCGAACGCCACCCGGCCTGGGGCAAGCTCAAGCTGGTCGTCCTCCTGGCTCGCCAGGGCCTCCACCTCAGTGCTTCCCGGGTCGGTCGCATCCTCGCCTACCTGAAACGCACCAGGCAGCTCATCGAACCGCTCCGGCGCTTCTCCGCCCGGCGCCGCCAGTGGAAACGGCAGTACGCCACCCGCAAACCGAAGAGCTATGAGGCGAAGCTCCCCGGCGACATCGTCCAGATCGACACGATGGATGTCCGTCCCGAGCCGGGCATCGTCCTCAAGCAGTTCACCACCGTCGACGTCGTCAGCCGCTGGTCTGTCCCAACGATCGCCAGTAACGCCACCGCCCTGCTTGCCAGGCGTGCGCTCGACAACCTCATCAAGCGCACGCCTTTCCCCATCAAGGCCATCCAGGTCGATGGTGGCTCTGAATTCATGGCCGAGTTCGAGGACGCCTGCCAACAGAAGGGCATCCTCCTCTTCGAGCTCCCTCCCCGCAGCCCCAAGCTCAACGGGCGCGTCGAACGCGCCAACCGCACCTACCGGGAAGAGTTCTACAACTGCTCCGACGCCACACCGACCGTCGCCGGCCTCGCTACCCATCTTCGCCTCTGGGAACACACCTACAACCATGTCCGCCCTCACCAGGCCCTCGGCATGCTTACCCCCGCCCAGTTCCTCGCTCAGCGCTTTAACATCTCACCACCCAAGGGAGTGTCACCAACGTCGTGAACCAACACA
>JAGOXN010000199.1 GCA_018059685.1 Steroidobacteraceae bacterium
CCAGTGCGAGATCGCGTGCCGAGTAGCGAAATCCCTCCTGCTGCTTGTAGGACGCATCATGCTCCTCGTCCACGACGATGAGCCCCGGGCGCGCGAGCGGCGCGAACACGGCCGAGCGCGTGCCGATGACCACGGGCGCGGAACCCTCGCGCGCCGCGCGCCAGGCGCGCAAGCGTTCCTGGTCCGGCATCGACGAATGCAGGACGGCGAGCGGTGCCGCAAGACGCGCGGCGAAGCGCGCGACGAGCTGCGGCGTGAGCGCGATCTCCGGCACGAGCACGAGCACCTGTTCGCCGCGCTCGATGACCTGTTCGACGGCGCGCAGGTACACCTCGGTCTTCCCGCTGCCCGTCACGCCGTGCAGGAGGAACGGCGCAAAGCGCCCGCGTGCGGCGGCAATGGCATCGATCGCAAGCTGCTGCTCGGCGGTCGGTGGCGGCGGCTGGCCGGCCGGGGCCGTGCGCTCGACCGCGGGGACATCCGGCACCGCGCAATGAATGCGTGCCACCCAGCCGCGCTTCTCCAGCTCGCGCAGGTGATCCCGCCAGCGGGGTGAGCGCGCCGCGAGCCGGCTCTCGTCGGCTCCATCCTCGCGCAGGTACTCGACCATCTCGCGCAGCCGCGTGGCGCGCGCGCCGAGGGACGGCAATTGCCCGGTGCGGGCTGCGGCCGTGAGTGTCCAATGGGTGGCGGTCCCAAGCGCAGAGGCGCCGAGCCGGAGCGGCGCCGGCAGCGCGGCCGAGATCGCTTCACCCGGCGGGTGGCGATAGTAGTCCGCCGACCACGTGAGGAGATCGAGCAGGCGACGGTCGAGCACGGGCTCCTCGTCGATCAGGGCGATCGCGGCCTTGAGGCGCGAGTCGGGGACCTCGGAGCCAGCCCGCGTCCCCACCAGGACGCCGACGACGCGGCGGCGACCGAATGGGACCCACAGTCGCACCCCGGGCTGCAGCCGATCCGACGCCGTGCCCGCCGGCGCGCGGTAGTCGAACAACGTGCGCAGCGGCACGTCGACGGCGATGCGGAGGATCTCGGCCAGGCGATTGCCGCTCATGTGGATTGCCCACGGAGTGTGGGGATCAGGCTGTGGATGCTGCGGGCGTCAATCTGTACCGAGGGACTGATCCCGTGGCAGCAGGCAGGAGTCTACGCGGATGCGTGCTCCTGTCAGCCACGACATTGCGAATCTGCAGCGGTGTCCGGCAACGAGGGAGCGTGCTGGCGCCGGGGCGGGCGGGGTTCGTCAACCGTCGGGGATCGTCCAGATCGCCACGATGCCGTAGCCCTCGAAGCCCCAGATCGATCTTTGCGGGTCGAACCTGATCTGGAATGCGGCCGACGCGGTAGCGTGCCGATACAGCACGCGGCAACCGATCGCACCGCAGTCGACCGGCGGTGGGTCGGCCGCCCCGGCTGCGTGCCCGATCCGGCCCGGAGGCTGCGGTGTCGCGGCGCGGCTGCAGTCGATGCTTCCGGCCGGTGGCAGGACGTCCGCGGCGCGTGCGAACTCCGCCCGGACGGCAGGTGGCTGGCAGCGCACGTCGATGTCGATACCGCCGGCCACGTGCGCCAGCGCATCGAGGGTCGTTGGCGCGAGCGTCTTGCCACCCAGGGATCCGCTGCGTTTCGCGAGCCACTCGCCGCCGCGCAGGCTGTGCACCTGCAGCACCTGGCCGTTGTGCACCAGGGCGCGCAGCACGACCTCGACCTGTCCGATGTCGACGGCGCCGATCTCGAACACCCCGGTAGCGCCCGATGCCAGCGCCTGCAGTCCGGGCCGAGGTTCGAACTGCTGCGCGAGCGCAGGCGTCGGCCCATGGATTGCCGCGAGGAGCGTGATCATGGGCAGCACCCGTGTCATGGCCGCGGCCTCGGCGCCGTGCGGAGGCCCAGGCCACGCAGCTTCTCGCAGGTGCTCACGACCGTGACGTGGACCGTCGCCACCGGTGGTGTCGCCACCGACGGCCACCGGATCGTCACGATCCGGTCACCGCTGCCGTGCCTCGCTTCCGCACGCAGGGCGACACGCACGTAGTCCTTGCCTTGCGCATTCGTGCCCCTGGCGTCGACCCATTCGAGTATGTCCGCCCCAGTGGCGTCGGTCGCCTGGTTGGCTCCCTGTCCGTACAAGGTGACGACCACCGTCTCGTCGATCGCGACGGGGATGCCGGTGCCGTCCAGGCCGAGCGAGTTCCAGTTCGTGGCGCTGACGGGAAACCGGAAGTCGGCGCAGGGACCGGAACGATGCTCGATGAGAACCGTGTCAATACCGGCGCATGCGACACCCGAGGCGCCTGCCAGCGCCAGGCCGGCGACCAGGTGGACGACTGCGCGGGACTGGCGGTTCACGGCGCGACCTCCGCGAGCCACATGGGCTGCGCTGCGATTCATGCGTTAGGGACGATCCATGGAGGGCTTGTGGTTCGAGCGGCACGCCCGCATGCACCACTTGCGCCGCGCGGATCGTTCTATGGACGAGACTCCCCCCGATGAGGACGGCCGCTATGCGACTCGCATCGATCACCTGCCGTGCCGCAGTGGCCGGCATCCTGCTCGCTGCCGCCGAGGCGCGCTCCGATAACGCCGGATTCCAGGCCTTCTTCTTCCAGGCCTGTGGGGCGCCGAGCGGCGCCCTGGCGGCACGCTGCGCGGAGACGCCCGGCGGTTTCGGCGACCTGTCTGGCGACAGCGAGTCCTCGTTGAATCCGAGCCAGAACCTGAGCCAGACCGCGACCGCTGCGAGCCTCGCCCAGGCCCGCAGCAAGGAGGCACGCGAGCGCGGCGAGCGACTGCGCGAGGACGACGTTCGCGATCCGGCGGCAGGTGCGCAACTCGTGGCCGGACCGCTCAGCCTGCTCGTCAATCTGCATGGCACCTGGTTCGAGCGGAACGTCGCCCCCGACTACGAAGCAGGGCGCGGTTTCGATGGCGACAGCAATGGGATCGAGGTCGGTCTCGACTACCGCGTCTCCGAGCGCGCCGTCGTCGGCGCACTCGCCGGCCTCGAACGCACGCAGTACGACTTCGACGCCGAGCAGCCGGGAGTGAGCTTCGTGCCGGCGAAGCACGCGGGCTCGGTCGATTCGGACGCCACGTTCCTGACCCTGTTCGGATCCTGGGGCATCGGCGGGAGTGGCTTCGTCGAAGCGAGCGCCGGGTACGAGCGACACGACGGCACCTACCGTCGCGATGCGGTCTTTCAGGAATCGACCCGTACCCTTCCGCAGGTCGACGTACGGGCGACCGGCGATGCGATTCGCACCGTGACCTGGATCAGCGGCAACGTCGGGATCGACTTCCAGCGCGATGCGCTGGGCTTCGGTCCGTACGCCGGCCTGACGGCCACGCGCTCCAAGGTCGATGCCTACACCGAGCGCGATCGCAGCGGCTCGGGACTCGACATGCGCTTCGGCGGCGCGGATCGCGACTCGCTGCTTGGCCATGCCGGGCTGCGCGCGAGCTATGCCATCAGCGGGAGCAGCGGAGTCTTCGTGCCGCAGGTGCGCGTCGAATACCAGCACGAGTTCGAGGACGGGTCGACGTCCGTCACTGCCCGGTACGTCCTCGATACCTCGGCCACCCGGTACGTGCTCGCCTCCAGTGGCCAGGATGCGGATTTCCTGCGGGCGGGACTCAGCCTGTCCGCGATCCTCCCGCGCGGCTGGATCTGCTTCGCGGACTACTCGGTGCTGCTCGAGCACGACGAGTACGACAACCAGCGTGCGACGCTCGGCGTGCGCATGGAGTTCTGACCAGAACTCTCAGGGGCGGGGCACCAGGAAGAACTCGCCGGCCTCGTGTCCGGCAAAGCGGACCGGTGCGTACTCCGGGACCTGTTCGAAGCGCAGATTGGCAGCGGCGTAGGCGACGCGCGCCGCCACCTCGCGGTGCAGTCGCTGCCCGTCGAGCGTGTCGGCGTTGGCATCGAGGACTTCGAGCAGCGCTTTCGCGAACACGGAGTGCCGTCCGCCACCGGCATCCATGACCGGCGCGAGGCCGCCCGAGGTCAGCACGGTGCGCGAGCGCTTGCCAGCCATGGTCCGGTACCAGTGCAGGCGCTCGGCATCGGTCATGCCCGTGCTCAGCCGGCCCATCGCCGAGCGCGTGAGCGCTCCTGCGTAGCACGAGTCGACCACCAGCAGCACCTGCTTCGCCTTCATGACGTTGAGGATGTCGGTCACGGCCGTGGTCGGGATCCAGTTGGCCGTGCTGTCGCGTTCCGCATCGACCGGCAGCCAGTGGCCGCGCTGGTTGACCTCGTCGAGTTCGCCGTGGCCCGCGTAGTAGATCAGCAGGTTGTCGCGACTGGTGAGTTTCTCGCGCAGCGAATTGAGCGCGGAGAGGATCTGGTAGCGGTCGGCGTTCACCAGGACGGTCGTCGCGAAGCCGTAGTGCTGTTCCAGTATCCGCGACAGGTCCGTGACATCGTTGACCGGCGAGGCGAGGTCCGGGAGGTAGCGGTAGTCGTTGTTGCCGATGAGGAGGGCGTGATAGGTGCCGAAGTCGACGCCCGCCGCGACGCTGCGTTCGCTCGCGGCCCGGGTCGGCTGCGGCGATCCGCTCGCCGGTGCACGCAGCACGAAGCGCAGCTCGCCGCGCTTGCCCTGTCGGTCGACGGCGACGATGTGCACCGGCGAGTCGTCCTGCGTCACTGCGATCGACGCCGAGAACACGCCGAGTTCGTTCGCGGTGACCGCGCCGTCGTTGACGGTGAGCGCGACGAGACCGGCCGGGGCAGTGACTCGCCCGACGACCGTGCGTTCACCGGCCTGCGTGACGGCCACGGGCACGATGTCACGGGTCGGGACCACGGCTGGCTCGATGACGGCGAGTTCCGGTCCGGCCAGCAGGCGTTCCCGCACGGGCGCCTCGAGTTGCTCGATCTGCTGCTGGCGGCTCGCCGCGAGCGCCGTCGTGCTGGCGAGTTCACGGGCGAGTCGATCGGCCTCCGTTCGTTGCGCAGCGAGTTCGCGTTCGCGCTCGGCGAGCCGTGACGCCGCTTCCGTGCCAGCGGTCTGGTCGGCACGCGCAAGCTCGAGCGCCTTCCGGGCCGTCTCGAGTTCGGCTTGCAGCGCTTCGAGCGACGCCTGCAGCTCGCGTGCCCGGGCTTCGAGTCGGTCGCGTTCTGCGGCCGCTGCCGCGGCCGCCGGCGCCGCCGGTGCGGCCGGCGCGTCGACATCGATCTCGACCGGTGCATCGCGACCGGCCGCGCGTGCGTACCACTCGAGGGCCGTACGCGGGTCGCTCGCGACACCGAGCCCCCGTTCGTACAGGTATCCGAGGTTGACCTGCGCCCGCTTGTCACCTGCGTCGGCCGCGAGTCGATACCACTTTGCGGCCGCTGTGTAATCCGGGGCCACGCCCATTCCGCGCTCGTAGATTTCGCCCACGATCACCTGCGCTGCGACCTCACCCTGCTCGGCCGCGGGCAGCCAGGCCGCCAGCGCACTGCGTACGTCGGCACGGTCGTAGGCGACGTACTCGCCGCCGCGGATCTGGCAGTCGCGAGCCGTGATGCG
>JAGOXN010000200.1 GCA_018059685.1 Steroidobacteraceae bacterium
CCGCGCACGCCGACGCCGGCGTAGGCGGTTTCGTCGGTGCGGTCCTCGGCCTGCACGAGCGTCGCCTTGGGCTCGGTCCGCAGGATGCCGCCGCCGATGCCGACGAATGGCGCGATGCGCCACTGCGGCATGAAGACGTGGGCGATGCCGGCGGTGCCGAGCCAGCCATTCGAATAGTTGCCGAGCAGGTGCGTCGCGTCGGCACGGAGCAGGGTCGACGACGTCAGGGTCCACGCCCCCGTCACGGAGATCATGCTCGCACCGTCGAAGTCGCCGCTGGCGAGTCCGATTTCCCAGCGATGCGACTCGCGGCTCTCGGGCGACGGTCCCGGCAGCGCGACCGCTTCCCCGCCCGGCATCAGGGTCCGCTCGAGCTGCTCGCGGTTCACCCAGCCTTCCTTGCCGTTCGCGCCGCGGACCTTGATCCAGTCCGTGCGCCGCCGCAGCAGCTCGACCGACTCGCCCCGATCCACCACGTGAAACACGGGAAAGCCGCGTCCAGGTCCGCTGTGGAACTCGAGGTACGCGTCCTGCACGACCACGCGGCTCGCGTCCTTCGCGGCGGGTGCGTTGGCCGGCAGCAGCGAACCGAGCAGCATGGTTATGGCAAGCAGGCGTCGGAGCATCTAACTAGTCGAGCGGCGCGAGGAACGGGTCGTTGAAGTATTGCGCCCCGATGTCGACCCATTCTGAGACGAGCTTCAACTCGGCGGGCGTCAGCCGGCCCGCATGGCTGCCACCCGGGGCGAAAAGCGAGAAGAAGCGCACAGATCCGCGCGCGTTGCCGGCGACCAGGGACGCGGCCACCGGCACCGGCGCGAGCTGCGGCTGGCCGGTCACCGGGTCCGTCCCGATCTGGATCATCCGGTCCTGCAGGACGCCGCCCACGAGTTCCTGCTCGTTGTCGCCCGCGAGGAGTTCGCGGTAGGCGTGCTTGTGGTCGGCCTGGTCGGCGGAAGCCGCGTCGGTCAGTTCGAGCTGGCCGGGCGGTACGCGCAGGACGCCCGCTGCGTCGCGATCCGAGTGACAGGACGTGCACGTGTCGTCGGCGAGCACGGTGACTCCGTCGGCGGCGAGCGTGATGCGGGGCCTGCTCCACAGGGGATGGATGTGGGCCTCGTAATGAATGGTGCTGCGGCAGCCCGAGCGCCACGTCGACATGCAGTCGGTGCTGTTCGTCGGGGCCGGCGTTTCGAGATCCGCGTAGAGGTAGGCAAACGAGGCGTCGGGTGCGCGCCCCGCCGCGGCCGCGTCGGTCCAGACGTCCTCGTACTCGAGGTCGACGGAAGGCTCGAGCGAGGCGCAGTCCGTCTGGCAGCTGATGCGCGCGCGCGCCTGTGCCATGGTCTCGCCGAAGTCGGCGAAGATCGCCGGATTCGTGTTGGGGAAGGGCACGCCGGTGTTCTGCGCGCCGTCGTACGCGGCCTCGAAGAGATTCGAGCGGCCGTGCGACTCGCCGCTGTCGCGTTCGTGGCAGCCGTTGCAGCGTAGCTCCTCGCCGGGGCGGACCTGCAGCCAGTTCGTGTGCCGCTGGCTGATGCGACGCCCATCCGCATCGAGCACGCTGATCGCGAAGGCGACGTTGGCCGGGACCTTCACGCGCACCGAACCGTCCGGCTCGACCGGCGCGTAGCCGAGGATCTCGCGCATGCCGAAGGCGCCCGTGACGCCGAACGCGCTGTTGCGGAAGTCGCGGACCTCGTCGTCCGGCATGCTCACGGCCTTCTCGATGCGCAGGAACCGCGCGGGCCGCTGGGCGGCGACCGTCTGGCGCGGATCGGCGAGCGTCGCGATGCCACCCGGCGCCGTATCGACGCCGTCCAGGTCGTAGACGCTGCGGATGTCGAGGATGCCGACCGACTCGGATTCGAGCTCGGCGTCGAAGTCGATGCCTGCGACGCGATCGAGAAGGACCGGCGGCTGGGCGACCGGCTGGAGCGCAACCACCTCGGAGAACATCACGCCTTCGGTCGGCGGCACGACCGGCAGCTGCGTGCGCTGCGCCGGGTCGTACATCCAGATGCCGTAGAGCGGGGGCGCCGCGACCGCCGCGCCGGTCGCGAGGGCGGCCTCGGTGCAGGGCACGATGCGCGTGCCCTCGAGCAGGCGGCACTGCGACCAGCTCACGAGCAGCCGGCCGGTGCCGTCGCGCAGCGGATACGCGGAACCGTAACGGCCGCCTGGCGAGGGACCTTCGAGCGTGCTCACGACATTCGCGGTCGCCGGCACCTGGGCGGGACCGGCGAGCACGCCGCGGTTCGGCAGCGTCGGCTGGGTGATCTCCACGTACTGGCCGGCGTCGATCTCGAGGAGCTGGCCGCCAGGGTCCGCGGACGTGAACGGCCGGGCTCGGGCGAGGACCTTGCCGCTGGCCGTCGGGCGGGCGTCGAGGAAGTGCACGTCGCTGTCGTCGGTGCCGGTTGCGTGGCTCTGTGCGCCGTAGAGCAGTTCGAGCTGCGTGCCATCCGGTCGCATGGCGTAGAGGTTGATCTCGTTGTTCGCTCCGGCGTTGTCCCAGCGGCTGAAGACGATGCGGCCGTCGTCGAGCACCGCCGGATCGGTGTCGTTGCTCTGATTGAACGAGACCTGCTCGAGGCCCGTGCCATCGGCATTCATGACGTGCAGCACGAAGGCGTCGTCGCGCCCGTCCTCGTCCTGCGCGGCGAACTGGGACTTGCCCTCGTCGAGCAGCACGGCCCGCGACTGGCGCTGGCGTGTGGAGGTGAACACGATGCGTCCGTCCGGCAGGTAGTGCGGTGCGACGTCGTGCCCTTCCTCCGCGACGATGTCCGACTGGATGACGCGGCGCAACTGGCGCGTCGTGACTTCGTAT
The DNA here is from genome assembly GCA_018059685.1 of Steroidobacteraceae bacterium. GTDB lineage: Bacteria > Pseudomonadota > Gammaproteobacteria > Steroidobacterales > Steroidobacteraceae > RPQJ01. The sequence goes on from JAGOXN010000200.1 coordinate 2,834, forward strand.
TCCCAGATGTTCCAGGTCGGCTGGTCCTCCTCGTCCGCGCCCTCGATCAGCGGCTCGCGCAGGGCGAAGACGACGCGCGTGCCGTCGTAGGAAGGTTCCACGCCGCGCACGTCGCCTTCACCCCTGGTGATCTCGGCCGTGACGTTGCGATCCGCGGCGGACGGCGAGGCGCGGTCGCGCACGAACAGGTCCGCGCCGGGCTGGAGGTCGAGCACGTCGCGCACGTCGCTCGCCGGGACATCGGCCGCGGGCACCGGTCGCTTCACGTAGGCGATGGGAAAGTCGAGCACGACGGGATCGGGTCCCTGGCCACTGCCGGGCGTGATGCTGCCGCCTCCGCCATCACTGCTCGAGCAGGCCGCCAGTGCAGCCAGCAGTGTCGTGGCCGCGACGTGACCGGACAGTCGTGCGGCCCGGCTGGTCTTCCGAACGAATGCGCGCATGCGACGTTCCTCGATGATGAGCGCCCGGCGGCGCGCACGATGCGCACCGTCCCGCGACACTTTCTCTCACATGCCACGCGGGACTCCACGCATCGAGCCACGTTGTGTGAGCGGGATCGCAGATCGCCCGATGTGTGAGCACCATCGCAGAACCATGCGCGGCGCTTGGCGACGAAACGCGAGCGATTCACATTGCGCGCCGTAGCGCCCGCCAATGCAGCGGGACGGGAGAACGGGACATGAGCAGGGACCGGAAGTTCAGTGCCCGAAGGCGCGCGAGGGCGAGCGACTGGGCGCTGAGTCGTGTGAAGCGTTTCGGGCGCGCGTTGCTGCTCGGTTGCGCGGCCCTCGCGATGCTGCAGCCGACGCTGTCCACGGCGGACTCGCGCACGCAGGCGAAGCGCATCCACGACCGGCTGGCCGGCGTGCCGCCGACGCCCTCCGTACTCGATGCGATGGCGGCCGACGTCGACGCCGGACGCAGCGTCGATGCCGCCTACGTCGCGATGGAGAACCGGGCGTTCTACGACGTCACCCTCAAGAACTTCGCGATGCCCTGGACCAACCGGGACCAGACCGTGTTCGCCCCGCTCAACGACTACGTCGCCACGGTGATCGGCATGGTCCGGGACGACGTGCCATTCAACGGAGTGCTCTCGGACGACATTCTCTACGTCGGGCAGAGCGGTCTCGGGCTGCCGGCATTCTCGACCTCGAGCAACGATCACTACGAGGCGCTGGAGTCGAGCGGCGCGAGCTTGAAGGACTCGCTGGTGCGCACGACGCAGTCCGCGGCCACCGGGCTGCCGCCGGAGGCCACGGCCGGCGTGATCACGACCCGCGCCGCGGCGAAGGAGTTCTTCGTCGCGGGGACGAATCGCTCGATGTTCCGCTTCACGCTGATGAACCACCTGTGCACCGACCTCGAGCAGGTGCAGGATCCGACGCGACCGTCCGACCGGATCCGGCAGGACGTGAGTCGCAGCCCGGGTGGCGACAGCCGCGTGTTCCTCAACAACTGCGGGGCGTGCCACACGGGCCTCGACCCGCTGGCACAGGCCTACGCGTACTACGACTACGACGAGACGGCCGGCCGCATGGTGTACACGGCGGGTACGGTGCGGCCGAAGTACTTCAAGAACGAAGACACGTTCCGCGCCGGCTTCGTGACGCCCGACGACCGCTGGGACAATTACTGGCGCAAGGGCCCCAATGCGCTGTTCGGCTGGGACGCGGCCCTGCCGGGATCCGGCCAGGGCGCGAAGAGTCTCGGCCGCGAGCTCGCCGGCACGGACAAGTTCGCCCGCTGCCAGGTCGAGAAGGTCTTTCGCAACGTCTGCTTCCGCGTGCCGAGCGACGCGGAGGACCGCGCGCGGGTCGATGCCATGACGGCGTCGTTCAAGTCGAACGGGTACCGGTTGAAGCGCGTGTTCGCCGAAGCCGCCACCTACTGCATGGGTGACTAGGAGAGCGCCATGGGTACTTACGCCTCGACATCCCTGCGGACCCGTGCACTCGCCGTCGCCGGCACGCTCGTACTGCTCGCCGGTTGCGGCGGCGGCGCGGAGACGGTCCAGAATCCGGTGACCGCGCCGGGAACGCCGGCTGCCTACAGTGGCCCGCCGCCCGCCACGGCCGACGTGCAGGCGTTCAAGATCAACGTGTGGGACAACCTGAAGGCGGGCAACCGCTGCGGACAGTGCCACACGGCCGGCGGCCAGGCGCCCGAGTTCGTCCGCCAGGACGACGTCAACCTCGCCTATGCCGCGGCGAACGGCATCGTCACCTTGAGTTCGCCGCGTGACTCACGCATGGTCGCCAAGGTGGCCGGTGGCCACAACTGCTGGCTCGCGAGCACGGACGCCTGCGCCGACATCCTCACGACGTGGATCTCGAACTGGGCGGGCGCGGCGCTCGCCGGCGGCGGCGTCGAGCTGAAGGCCCCGCCGCTGCGCGATCCGGGCGCGAGCAAGACCTTCCCCGAAGCACCGGATCTCTTCGCGAGCACGGTGCATCCGCTGCTCGAGGAATACTGCGCGCGCTGCCACACCTCTTCGGCCGCGAACTCGCAGTCGCCGTATTTCGCCTCGGGCGACGTGGACGAGGCCTACGCCGCGGCCTGCGTAAAGATCAACCTCGACCAGCCGGAGGTCTCCCGCCTCGTCCTGCGCCTGCGCAGCGAGTTCCACAACTGCTGGAGTGACTGCGCGGCGAACTCGAACGCAATG
>JAGOXN010000201.1 GCA_018059685.1 Steroidobacteraceae bacterium
CCTCGAGCAAGGCTGCGTTCGAGCGCCTCACCACGGGCATGGCCTGCGAACTCGCCGCCGCGAACATCGCGGTCAACGCGGTCGCGCCGGTCGAAGCCGTGGCGAGCGAGGGTGCGGTCGCGCTCGGCACCATCGATGCGGTGGCACACATGGAGCCGGTGGAGGCGATGGCGCAGGCCGTACTGGAACTCTGCTCGCACCCGCCGGCGGGGTTGTCGGGGCGGCACGTCCTGAGCCTGAACCTGCTGCGGGAACTCGGCGCGACCGTCTGCACACTGGACGGGCGGGGGTCGCTCGCCGGATTCGAGCTGTAGGCGGCGAACGAGCGGGTCGCGTTTCCGCGCCGCCCGACGCACGTCGCGCGCGCCGCGCCATCCCTGAGACGGGACCTGAGATGGGACCTTGCCACCGCGGCCGGTCAACCTATAATGACCATAAATAGTGGTCAGTCGCGAGAGCCCAAATGAGCATCCCTGCGGCGGTTTTCAAGGCCGAGTGCCTGAGACTGATGGACGAGGTCGCCCGGACCGGCCAGCCGGTCGTCATCACGAAGCACGGCAAGCCGGTGGCACAGCTGGTGCCCGTCCCGGCGGCGCCCAGGTCGCTGTTCGGCTACATGAGGAACACGGTGACGATCAAGGGTGACATCGTCGCGTCGACCGGTGAATCCTGGAGCGCCGACTCGGGCGAGGAGGACCCACTGGTCACCGCGGTCACCGGGAAGTTGCGCAGGCGCCGTGCCGGCGTGACGAAGTGAGCGCACTCCTGCTCGATACGCATGTCTGGCTGTGGTACGCGGAAGGCGTCACCGAGCGACTTCGCCCGACGAGCATCCGCAAGCTCGATGAAGCGCGCAGGGCCGAGGGGCTGATCGTGTCGGCAATTTCGGTGTGGGAGATCGGCATGCACGCGGCCCGCGGTCGGATTCAGCTCGCCGTACCCCTGCGGGACTGGGTCGAGCGGGCTCTCGGAGCGCCGGGTATTCGTCTGGCGCCGCTCGATGCAGCGGTTGCCGCTGAGAGCACGCTGCTTCCTGGTGAGTCACCCGGTGATCCAGCGGATCGATTCCTGATGGCGACTGCGCGAGTCCACGGCGTTGGGCTTGCGACCCGGGACGAGCGCATCGTCGGGTACGCGAAGGCAGGATACCTGCGCGTCGTGCGGATGTAGATCGGTCCCGCAGGAGTCGTCTGCAGGGCCCTCGAGAGCAGGCTCCGAGGCGAGCCGCTATGCGCCGGGCCGCTTCGTCCGACGCGCCGGCCGCTTGCCGCTCCCCGACCGCCTGGACCGGACCGCATTCGCCGACCGGGCTTTTGCTCGCTTGGCGGGCGGGCGGTGCAGGGGCTCGCGCAAGGCGGCCTTCTTGATCGCCGCGAAGCTGCGCTGCAGGCAGTCGGCCAGGTACGCAGGATCGGGCAGCATCTCGCGACAGGAGACGGCGCAGATCTGCATCGTCCCCGCGTAACTGTAGCCGGTAATGTTCAGTCCGGCCCCGTTCAGCAACATGCTGATGGGCACATAACTCACGAGCCTGGCGCCCGCCATGTACAACGGCACGTCCGGGCCGCGGATGTTCGACACGACCAGGCCGACGGGGGGCGACTTGACGTAGCGCGCGAGCAGTTCCGTGACCGGGTTCGGTATCACGTCGACCAGGTCCCTGGTGAACTCCTTGCCGAGCACGTCGACACTGTGCTTGGCCTTGGTCGATTCGGCGGAGATCGCCCGCAGGCGTTCCAGCGGGTCGGCGATGTCGGTGCGGATCGACAGGAAGGTAAAGGTGATCTGGTTACCCTCCTGGCTCTTGTCGGCGCCACGCAGCGAGAGCGGCATGGCTGCGACCAGCGACGCATCGGGAAACTCGCCCTTGCTCGTCAGGTACTCGCGCAGAGCCCCGCCCACGACCGCCATGAACTGGTCATTGATCGTAGCCTCGGGCACGTGCCGGCGGACCAGCTTGAAATCCTCCAGCGGGAGCCCGACGGCTTCGAAGACCCGATGTACCGAGATGTCGGCGCCGAACCGCGTCACGGGGGGCGGCGTCGGCACCAGTGCACTCAGGTCGGCGGAGAAAAGCGCCCGTAGCGCACCCAGGTGGCCGCCGTGCATCCTGCTGGCGTCGTGCAGTTTCTCCGATCCGAGCTTGCCCAGGCGCCTGGCTGCCTTGAAGGCCATGCGCACCACGGCGGGTACTTTCCCGGCATTGTGCAGCAGCGCCCGGGAGTAGAGCTCCAGGTGCGTCGGCTCGCGATCCGCGACGGCCTGCACTTCGGGGCCGGGGTCCCCCTTGGCGGGCGCTGGTGTCAGGGAGTGGAGTGACTTGAGGATCGCCGTACCCAGTTCGCCGTCGGCGGCGCTGTGGTGCATCTTCGTGTAGAGCGCAAAACTGCCCGGCGGCACGCCCCGTACCTTGTCCAGGCCCTCGATGACATAGGCTTCCCAGGGCGGCTTGCTGAAGTCGAGCCGCCGAGAGTGCAGGCGCGCCACCTGGATGCACAGTTGCCGCCAGTCGCCCGGTCGCGGCAGCGCGATGTGGCGGACATGGAACTCGACGTCGATGTCGGGATCCTCGATCCAGTACGGCCGGTCGAGCGCCAGCGGCACCGTGACGAGGCGCCGCCGGAACTGCGGGAACTGCATGATGTGCGAGGTGAAGAACCGCAGGACTTCCTTGAACCGGACGAAGCCGCCGGGCGCCGTGGAAGGATCGTAGATTGCGAGCGATGCCCCATGCAGCATCGTGTTGCCGCGCTCGAGTTGCAGGAAGGACGCATCGAGGCCCGACAGTTGCTTCATCTACGATGCTCCTTGGCGTGTCCGATCCGCGCGGCCTGCAGCTCCGTTAACCGCCTGCGGCGAGCGCAGCGCCCCGGGCCACGGCCTTCTCGTGGTCCATGCGCCGCCGCCGCGCCGCCGTCGGGTTGTGCGCCCGGTGCCAGGCTTTCTCGCAGAAAGTCGCGATGCGTACCAGGGCCCGCTTCGACTCCGGCAGGAAGTGGGCCACCTGCCACACATGCGGCATACCCTCCCAGACTTCGACTTCGAAATCCACGCCTTGCGACCGTGCCTTCCGGGCGATGAGCAAGCTGTCGTCGATCAGGATCTCCGTGCTGCCCACCTGCGCGAACATCGGCGGGAAGCCGTGGTAATCGCCATAGATCGGCGAGACCAGCGGGTTGTCGCGCGCCGTGTCACCGGTGTAGGTATCCAGGAACTCCGTGGTGCTCCCGGTCGGAATCATGGGATCGCGCCACCTGTTATACCTTCTCGACGGGGCGGTGAATTTCAGGTCCGTCAGGGCCGAGAGGAGTGCGCCACCCGCCGGCATCGGCAGGTCCTGCTCCCGCAGCGCCAGCAGCAGCGACAGCGTGAGGCAACCCCCCGCGGAATCGCCGGCGACCACGATGTCCTGCGGGCTCGTTCCGCTGTCGAGGAGGTAGCGATAGGCAGCGACCGCGTCGTCGAGGCCCGCCGGGAACGGGTGGTCCGGCGCGAGGCGATAATGCACGAGCAGGGACCTGGCCTTCGTCAAGCGGGACAGCTTCGCGAGCATCGCCCTGTGCATGGCGGTGGCGGGCAGGAAGAAGCCGCCCCCCGGCAGATAGAGGATCGTCCGGCGCGGAATCACATGCAGGCCGATCGGTCGCACCCACTCGGCGCGGAAGGACTGGCCGGTCACTGGTGTCGACAGGACACCGTCGGGCGGGCGCTGTCGCTTCGCCACGAGATCGCTGACCTGCTTCGCACGCCTGGTGTTGAGCGTCGTGAACAGGGGCTTGATCGTCGAACGCATCAGCAGGTTCAGGGTGGCCGCCTGCCAGCTCACGCCTGCCAGGTTGCTCGGCCGGAACATGCGCTCCTCCGAGGGCAGGGCGGTCGCAGTGGCCGAAGACGACGACGGCCCGGACGCGCCGTTGTCGTGCTCGCGTGCCAGCAGGGCATCCCGGAACAGCGAGTAATACTCGGACGGCCCGGCGAGACACGCATTTCCGAAATCTTCGAGGGCAAGGCGCGCGCCTTCGACGTCGCGGCTGCTGATCAGTGTCTTTATGCGATGCTGCTGGTCCGACACGCGCGATCGCACGTGATTAAGCAGGTCCGCCGGCAGGTTACGGATGAAGCCCCCGGTCCGGGCGACACGCTCGGCACTGCTCGCGCCGAGTTCGAACAGGCCGACCGGCACATCGCCGGTCGCCACGGCAGTAGCCCGGTTCAGGTAGTCGTTGAACAGCGCCTGGTACTCGGGGGCCGTCGTCTCCCCGAAGATGGGATCGGCGACCGGCGGAACGGCCGCGTCGATCTCCTGCCAGTCCGCATCCCGAAGGAGCCGCTCTGCCTCGTCGAAGACGATGGATTCTTCGTAATGCATGTGCCGGCGCATCAGGACGATATAGTCCGCCAGCATCGGTCGCAGATGCCCCGACTGTGCCTGCCGCGACAGCCGGGCGCTGCCTGGCAGCTGGGCCAGCAGCTCCTGGCCTTTACGGGCAAGCAAGCCGTGTGCGCGACGCAGGTCCGTCGTGATGTCCGCGATCGACGGGTTCGCCGCTTCGATCTTCGCCAGGATCAGGTTTTCCTTCGGGTGATGATGGCGGTCGGGGTAACGGGTCATGTAGTCCACGATCGCGCGGATCGTGCCGACATCCGCGCGGTCGGTGCGCCGTAGCACCTCGACCTGCTGGTCGAGAACGGCGAGCAGGCGATCCATGTGTCGATGCTCGTCGAGCAAGGTCACGAGCTGTACGGGCAAGGGTCGAAGACCGCCCCGTGACGGCGCCCTGGGTGGCCGCCTGGCCTTGCTTCCGGTCTTTCTCACTCTGCGGCCACTGGCGTGCGACCGTCGCTGCATGATGTGCCTGTCCAGTTTTCAGCGCTCGACGAACCACGTGCGCACCGCGCACGAACCCTATGACTGCACATTTATACCGTATACCAATCCGCCGCGTCGCGAAATCCGGATTGACTGCAAGGCCGGATTTTCCAGCATCGCCCGTGGGTTACGATGACCGCACCCGCCTACGGCGGACCGGGTGCCGTTCGAGCTTCCGATCGAAGGCGCGCCGTACGATACTGGCACACGCTCTCGTCCCAAGGGACGATGGCCGGCGCGTGCATGGCGTGCCGACAGACACTGGAGACGACCGCCATTCCGTGAGGGGGAGCTGAAATGAGCCAGGGCCGCTATTCGCACCTGTTGTCGCCGGGCAGCATCGGCAGTCTCCGGTTGCGCAACCGGATGATCGTCATGGCCATGGGCGTCAGCCTCGCGGAAGACGACGCTACCGTGGGCGATCGCATCCTCGCCTATCACGAGGAACAGGCGAAGGGCGGGGCCGCGCTGATCATCAGCGGGGCATGCGGGGTGGCCTGGCCCGTCGGCGCAGTGCAGCGAAACCAGGTCGCCATCTCGGACGACCGCTTCATTCCGGGGCTCCGGCGACTGTGCGATGCGGTCCACGCGCATGGGGCCCG
>JAGOXN010000202.1 GCA_018059685.1 Steroidobacteraceae bacterium
CTTCATCGTCCTGCCGCTGCTGCCGGACCGCCCGGTCGATCCCTGGGGTGCGCTCAATCCACGGTCGCTGTGGATGCTCGTGCTGCTCATCTCGACCCTGTCACTGGTCGGCTACGTCGCGACCCGGCTGCTCGGCGCGCACCGGGGAATACCCTTGACCGGCCTCACCGGTGGCCTCGTCTCCTCGACGGCAGTGACGCTCGCGTTTGCGCGGCAGAGCCGCGAGTCCGCCTATGCGGCCGCCGCGTCTGCGCTCGCGAGCGGCATCGTGCTCGCCTGGGCGGTGATGTTCCTGCGCGTGATCGTCGCAGTACTGGTCGTGAATCGCGCGCTGCTGCCGTCGCTCGCCGCGCCATTCGGGATCATGGCGCTCGTGGCCATCGGGTTCGGCTGGTACCTGCGCGTGCGTGCCGGCCGCCCGGGTCACGCGGGCGGCGTCCCGCTCAGGAATCCCTTCAGTCTCAGGGCGGCGGCGAAGTTCGCGGCCTTCTTCGCCCTCGTGCTGCTGATCGTGAAGCTCGTGCAGGCACATGCGCCGGGCCGCGGCGTCTACTTCATTGCTGCACTGGCCGGGACGACCGACGTGGATGCCATCACCCTTTCCATGGCGCAGTTCGCGAAGGCGGGCGAAGCGCAGATTGCGGTCAATTCCATCACGATCGCGGCCCTCACCAACACCGCGGTAAAGGCCGCGATGGTCGGTATCCTCGGCAGCCGGCAATTGCGTATACCGATCATGGCCACCGCCGGAGCCATCATCGCCGCCGGCGTGGCCGCAGTGTCGTTCGCCTGAGTCGCAGCGCCTTCGCAGCGCGAAAGTACGTATTTTCGCCAGGCCCGGCGCAGCCTATTTCACTACCCATCGATGCCCGAACCCGGGCGGTTGCGGGTGCAGAAGCCCGACAGAGGATGGGATCCATGATTTCCACGACCAGACACACGCTCCTTGCCTTCGCCACGGCTGCACTGGCACTGGCGGCCGCGTCGGGCGTTGCCGACGAGTCCCGTTTCGGCGCCAGGCTCAGTGGCGCATCGGAGCTGCCCGAACCCCGGGACACGAAGGCCACGGGCGAATTCGAGATCGTGGTGAGCCCCGACGGCCAGTCGCTCGCCTACAAACTTGCGGTCACGAACCTCGCGAACCCGGCCTCAGCCGACCTGCACCTCGGTCCAGCCACGGCGAATGGCCCACTGGTAGTCAAGCTCTTCCCGGTGCACGGCGCGACGGCCCGCAAGGGCCCGGTCAGCGGCGTGCTCGTCGAGGGCAGGATCGTCGCGGAGGATCTCGCTGGACCCATGGCAGGCTCGGCGATCGACGATCTCGTGGAACAGATCCGCGACGGCAACGCGTACGTCAACATCCATACCAGCGACGGCATGGATCCACCGGACTCCGGTCCGGGCGATTACCGGCTCGGCGAGATCCGCGGACAGATCGAGTAGCGCGTGCGCTGCGCGGCCCTGCCACGCCGTCAGAGACCGAAGACGCGCAGCGCATTCCCCGCCAGGAAGGCGGCGCGCGTGGCTGCATCGAGACCGAGGTCCTCGAGTCCTTCCAGCGCCTTGCGCGGCGCGATCATCGGCCAGTTCGACCCGAACATGACCTTGTCGCGGCCGTGTGCCGCGAGGTAGGCGACGATGGCGGGTGGATAGCGCCGCACGGTGTACGCGGAGGTGTCGATGAACACGTTCGGGTGCTTGGTCGCCACCGCGATCATCTCCTCCGTCCACGGATAGCCGAGGTGGCCGCAGACGATCGCGAGCTCGGGAAAGTCGATCGCCACCTGGTCGATGTAGGGAATCGGCCGGCCGACCTCCGACGGCATGAGGGGTCCGGTGTGGCCGACCTGCGTGCAGAAGGGCACGCCGAGTTCGCAGCACTCGCTGTAGACGGGATAGAAGCGCGCGTGTGTGGGCGGAATCTCCCAGAGCCATGGCAGCACGCGGATCGCCTTGAAGCCGAGTTCTCGGATGCATCGCCGCAGCTCCCGGATTGCGGACCGCGGCCGGCTGATGTCGACCGACCCCACGCCTGCGAGTCGATCCGGTGCCTGCCGCACGAAACCCGCAACCTCGTCGTTCGAAATGAGCGCACCGCGCGGGCCCACCCACGCACTGATCAGGCTGCGCGCGATGCCGCCCTGGTCCATGCTCGCGATGGTGACTTCAACCGGCCAGTCCCCGGGGGCGATGGCCCCCGCCGGAGCCTGACCGCGGGTCCAGCCTCGCAGCGACTCGAACATCGGGTGATCGAGGTGGCGGGCCGTCGGGTGCTGGGCCCAGGCGTCGATGATCATCGTCACCCCCGCAGGCTCGAACTGGATTTCCGCTCGACGCGAGCTACGAGATCAGGCCGCAGGGATGGGCGAATCCGCGCGCACCTCTTCACCGGGCGCGCCCCGCGCCTGCTGCGCCTCGCGAATGAGCCGCTCGCGCCATGCGCACCTGAAGAGGCGCACGGTATCTTCGGCGCGCACTTCCTGGACCTCGAGACCGTCCGTCGGCAACGGCCGGGGTTCATCCGGGATCCATCTTTGCCGCATGGCAAGCCCCTGCCCCGGGCGTGACCTCGATGAGCGGATCCTGCCACGCGCGAGGCCAGTCCGGCTCGTGGATTCTGCGTACCGCGGCCCGTGCGCCCGCCGAGCAGGCGCGGTGGCCGGCCTGACGCGGCTGGCGACGTGGTCGCTGTGACATAAGCCACGAACTCGCGGCGCCCCGCCTCCAGGGCGGCGCGATTTGTGACGTGGCTCCGGGTCTGCGATTCCGCCCTATCTACACTCGGCCAATCGACCGGTACCGGTGAACAGAATCACCGGCCGAACTCGACCGCAGGAGTACACCGTGGCCGCGATGCCCGCCAACGCCCAGCCAGGTCCGGCCGCCACGCCCGCCTTCGATCCGGGCGCGACGCAGACCCTGCGCGCCGAATTCATCGCGTTGACGTGCAACGACGAGCTGCTCGAACAGCTCGGCCAGGCCCTCGACGGCGACTGCGCGATCCGTCACTGCGAGACGATGGACGCGGTGGCAGCGCAGCTGTCCAAGGGGCGCGCCCACGTCGTGATGGTCGACGCGCGGGAGCATGCGGATCCCGGCAGCGCCATCGAGCGCATCCAGATGCTGGCGGACTCCTGCGTCGTGGTCGTGTTCGCGGCCACGGAGCAGACGTCCCGCGTCGCCGACGACATTCGCCGCTCGGCCGTGTTCGCCGTCCTGCCCATCCCGGTGGAAACCGGCAAGACCGCCGCCGTGCTGGCGGGCGCGCGCGATGAAGCGCTTGCGCGGCTCGTCATCGTGGCGCCGCCGGTTCCGGCCGCGCCTCGCGTGCCTCCGCCGGGGGCCGGGGTGGCCGCGCCGCAGGTGTCCCTGCCTGCGTCGGCTCGACAACCCGCCTACGAACCTGTCTCCCGCACGCCGGAGTCCGCGGCCGCGTCGGTCATTGAACCCGCGCACCGCCGTCCGTCGCCTGCGATCATCTTTGGCGCCACCCTGCTGGCCCTGCTGGTACTTGCGGCTCTCTGGCTCGCAACGCGCGGCCCGGACGAAGGCGCCACTCCGACCGCGCGACCGGACGCGGCGCCGGTCCCCGCCCGGTCGGTGCCGGACACGCCGCCGGTTGCACTGCCCGAACCGGCGCCGGTCGCAGCTCAGGAAGGCTCGCTCGATGAGCTGCTGGTCAAGGCGCAGGCTGCGTTTCGAGAGCGCCGCTACACCGAACCGGCCAACGACAACGCCCTCATGTACTACCGCTCGGTCCTCGCGCAACGTCCCGAGAGTGGCGAGGCACTCGAGGGACTGCAACGCATCCGGGCCGTGCTCGACGCACGGTTCGATGCCGCGCTCGCCGAGCACAGGCTCGACGACGCCTCGACGACCCTTGCACAGCTCGAGCGGATCGACGGCGACGACCCGGCCCTCGCCGGGCAACGGACGAAGCTCGTCGAGCTGCGCATCACCACCGCGATTGACGCCGGGCAACTCGACCGCGCCGCCCTCCTCCTCCGCGACGCGATGCAGGCCAGCTCGCTGCCGCCCGCCCGCGCGGCGGGCCTGCGCGCCGACCTGGAGCGTCGCCAGGCCGAGGCGAAAGCCCAGCGCCAGGCGGCGGAGACGGCGCGCCGCTACGCCGAGCTGCGCGCATTCGACCCGGGCAGTGTCCCCGCGACCCCGGCAACCCGTGATGCAGGCGCGGCTGCGAGCGCCCCGCCCTCGGTCGCGACGCCCGTTGCGGCCATGGACCCGGCGGGAGCGGGCCCGACCACCGGGCCGCGCTCGTCCAGCGCAGGCGGCAATGATGCGGCGGCGCCTGCCCGGCCCGCTGCGGGCGCAGCCGCGGCGCCGGCCGCACCACAGGTGCGCGCCGCCGATTTCAAGCGCACGCGCTACGTTGAACCCGTGTACCCGAAGGACGCGCTCGAGGAGGGCATCCGTGGTGAGGTGCGTCTGCGCATCACGGTCGACACCGACGGCCGTGTGAAGCACGTCGAGGTGCTGTCGTCGTCGCCCCCGGGCGTCTTCGAGGAGTCGGCGCTCACAGCGGTCCGGCGCTGGCGATTCAAGCCGATCGAAGTCGACGGCAAGGCCGTCGAGGCCAGCGCGACGACCACCGTCGTCTTCCAGCCGGCCGGGGAGTCGCGTCGTTGAGCGGGAAGCACCGGAAGGATGACAGGGGAGCAGGCGACCATGCGTGAGTTGTTCGAACGGTTCCGCAACCAGGCGGCCACCGCGGGATTCCTGCTGCTGCTGGTCGCTTTCCTCGTGACGGTACTACTGCCGGGCTACCGCCTCGCGAACGAACTCACGGCCAACACGGCGGCACTGCGCCTCGTGAGCGAGCAGCGCGGCCAGCCGGACACGATGACCCGTGCGCTCACGTCCGTCCGCGACCGACTCGTCGCCGGCAGTTACATCGGCCAGGCGATCCGTGATCTTGCCGAACCCGTGGGCAACTACGATCGCGTCCTGGAGCAACTGCGCTTGACGGCCGCCGGCCAGTCAGCACAGTTCGACGAGGCCGCGAAAGCGTGGACGCAGTACAGGGCACGGCTCGAACCGATCCTCGGATTCAACGGCATTCCCTACAGCGACTCGGACAAGGCCGGAACCGAGATGAACGCCGCGGGACGCGAGTTGCTGGACCAGGCGCGCGAGGCGCTCGCGCTCGGCCGTACCGCGATGCCGGCGCTGGCCGATGCCATGAACGCGGTCGGCGCGGACCTCGAACAGCAGGTCGTCATCGGCGCGGCGACACTCAAGCGGCTCATGATCACCGGCGTCCTCTTCGCCGGACTGCTGGTCGCCCTCCTCGCCTACTTCCAGTGGCTCAAGGCGCGCGAGGAACGCGTGGCTCGCGAGGCACGCGAGCAGACGCGCGACATCCTGAACACCGTCAAGGAAGGCCTGTTTCTGATCGACGCTGACTTTCGCATCGCGAAGGCGCACTCGGATGCCCTC
>JAGOXN010000203.1 GCA_018059685.1 Steroidobacteraceae bacterium
ACCTGCGGAGGGTGGCGTAGCGCGTGACTGCGGTTCGATCGGCCTTGGAAATATACGTTAGATTTCTTCGGCTTTCGTCCGCCGAAACAAGTAGTTAGCTGTATTGAAAATCCGCGCGTCGATGGTTCGATTCCGTCCCTGGCCACCACTTCGAATTGTTTGATTTCAAACGGGTTTCTGGCATCGCCCGCGGACCATCCGTGGCCATCGATGGTACACCCGCGGCCTAACTGAAACCGGGTCGATGAGGGGCTGGCCGGGATCCCCGGCGGGCTGGTGATCTGGGAACCTGGGGGGTCTGGCGGACCCGGGGCGGCGAGTTCTCCGGGACGGCCGCTCGCGACGTCGGGCTCGGTGCACCTCACGCCGGCGCAGCTGTCGATGCTGCTCGAGGGGATCGACTGGCGACGACCGACACGCGCGTGGCAGCCGCTGGGTCGTGTGATGCGCGGCGTGCGTCGTGCACGTGAAGAAGCGCTGCACACGCGCGCATGCCGGGGGGAATTTCAGCCAGGGTCTTGGCTATGTGCTCTGCCACTGACGTCAGCCCGGCGGAGGAGGGACGACGGTGCGGCCCGCTGAGAACTCGGGCGTGGGTCGTTGCGGGCCGCGGTTCAGGACCGGGGCCGGGCGGGGCGGATTGCGCGGTGCGAGCGCAACGCAACAACCGCCCGCGGCGCGGGCGGCGGCGCGACCGGGCCGCCGGGCTTGCCAGACAAGGCCTGTCGGCGGCAGGCGCGGGTTCGCCTCATGTCCCGTTCCACGAATCGACCGTGCCGAATCGACCGGGCCCGGAAGGTTGTCTGAATTTCCTATCCGCCAGACCGCGTGTTGCGCTTCTCGCCGCGCACGAAGTCGTTCATGAGCACCCGAGCCCGACTCGGGTCACCTTCCTGCGGGACTTCTCGTTCACGAAGAACGGGTGCGCCTGCTCGTCGCAGTCGAACTTGCCCGCGTACGCGATCGAGGGGGCGGTGCCGCCGTACATCTTCATCGATACGACGGGTGGCGAGCGGGATGGTGTGGCGCTCGTGGCTGCGGGGCAGGCAGTGCGCTGACGGGTGTTTGCCCAGCCGCTTCGCGGAAACGATCTGGGGCGCTCTTGCGCGGCGTTCTGGCACCGATTCGCGTTGGTCGGGTGGGGGAATTGGGGCGGAACCTGGACGTTTCCGATCGTCCGGGTTCGGCCACTTCCAGACGGTCGCCACAGGCCGCATCCAGGGTCCTCCTGCATCCAGGGTCCTCCTTGCTTCAACGTATAGACGTATATACGGTAAACCGTGCCCATCAGTTTCGACCCGCGAAAGAACGAGAGGAACATGGCCGAGCGCGACCTGTCGTTCGAACTGGTCGAGGAGTTTGAATGGGACAGTGCGCTTGTGATCGAGGACGACCGTAGGGACTACGGAGAGCGACGATTTCAGGGGCGCTGGGCATGATCACGGGCAGACTGCACGCACTGGTGTTCACGCCGCGTGCAGGGCGCGTTCATGTGATCAGTCTTCGCAAGGCAAATCGACGTGAGATCAGACTCTATGAAGCGCAAGACAATTAAAGAGCGGAAGATCGCAGAGAACCCCGAGTGGAAGAGGGCCACGTTTGCGAAAGCGAAGCCGGCCAGTGAGGTTCTTCCGGAATTGTTTGGGACGCCCGCCGCAAGGCGACTGCTGAAGCCACGTGGTCGGCCGAAGTCTGGGACCGCGCGGACTTCGATCTCGATCCGCCTGCCGCCGGACACTTTGGCGCGATGGAAGGTGACGGGTCCGGGGTGGCAAACCCGAATGGCTGAAGCATTGGATAAGGCGATTCGACGAAGCGCGGCCTAACCCGAAGTCGCGTAAGTCACGTGCGACCGCTCGTTCAGTAGCGCGGACTACGCGAGCATCCCCAGACTTGATGATCCACGGCGGCCCCGGCGCCACGGGCTGCTCGCACCCCGACAGGATGAAGGTTGTCGCCGCGTCGAGGCTCGTCGTCACCTACGACCAGCTCGGGCTTCAGGAATTGCACCTCGTCGGCCACTCCTGGGGAGCGGCCATCGCGCTCGAGTACCTGCTGACCGGTGACCGCAAGGGAGTGCGTTCCGTGACTTTCGTCGGACCACTGCTGTCGACACCCCGCTGGATCGAGGATGCGAATTCGCTGGTCGCGATGTTGCCGAAGGACGCGCGGGATGCGATCACGGCCGCGACGATGACAGGCAGGTTCGACTCGCCGGAGTTCCAGGCTGCGAACGAGGTGTTCGAGAGCCAGTTCGGGGTGCGCACGCCGCGGTCGCAACGGCGCCTGCCCTCGTGCCGGGGTCGGTCGTCAGGGTCATTCCGGACGCGGCTCATGGGGTGGACATCGACCAGTCGCAGGCCTTCAATGAGGCGATCGATGAGTTTCTTGCAACCGTCGAGACGCGGTAAGTCACGGCGGCCGATGACACTTGGGTTGGCCGTGGCGATGAGCTGGGCCCAGCGACTGAAGCGCGTGTTCGGCATCGACATCGAGGCGTGCGCCCGCTGCGGCGGCAAGGTGCTCGGTGAGCGAGCAGCGCCGGGTGCTCGCCGAGATGCGCCGCATCCTCAGACCCGGCGGCAGGCTGCTGTTTCTCGAACTCGGGCGCGCGCTATCGAATGCGCAGGTCTTGTCATCGAGCAGCTCGATCATCAGTATCTGCAGCGAACCCCGCGCCTTGCCGGGTTCATTGCGTGGGGCGCCGGGCGAAAGGAGGGTGCCTGAGTGCCCGGGATCGTCCCATCGGCCGCCGTGGCGCCACGCTGCGACAGGAGGACCCGTATGCGGTCTCGTCTCGCCACGCCCGTGATCGTTACCGCATTGTGCTGGTCGCTCGGGGCAACGATGGCCCTTGGTGCAACACCATCGCCCGAGCGCGTGCGCGAACTCGCCCATACCGCCTACGTCTGGGGCTATCCGACGGTCGATCTCTACGCGATCCTGCGTGCCCACGCTCTCGACCCCTCCTCGGGCGAGTTCCGCGCGCCGCTGAACCACATCGGCAATGTGCGCCATCTGGGCACGCCCGATGACAAGGTGGTGGTCGCACCGAATCTGGATACACCGTACTCCTTCGCCTGGCTGGATCTGCGCGCCGAGCCGGTGGTGATCACGGTGCCTCCTTTCGAGCCGCAGCGCTACCTGTCGCTGCAGATCAGCGATCTCTATACCTGGATCGTCGGCTACGTGACGCCACGCACCAACGGGCGTGTCGGTGGTGATTTCCTCATCGCCCGCGGGGCCTGGCAGGGCGAGGTGCCTGCGGGCATCCGCAAGGTGTTCCGTCCACCGACCGATCTGGCCTTGGGCTTTTTCCGCACCCAGCTGATCGGCCCGGACGACCTGTCGAACGTGCACCGTCTGCAGGACGGCATCATCGTGCGTCCGCTGTCTTCGTATCTGGGCGACCCGGGCAACCCGCTTCCCGAAGCGATGCCACCGCCGGTTGCACCGATCGATGTGCGCAAGACACCACTCGATCCCGCCTTCTTCGACGTTCTCAACTGGATGCTTCGTTTCATGCCGGTCCTGCCGGAGGAGATCGGGCTGCGCCGTGATCTGGCGCAGATCGGCATTGCTGCGGGCAAGCCGTTTCGCCCAGATGCGGCAACCGAGGCGGCGGTGATTGCGGGCATGCGGGACGGCCTCGCCGAGATCCAGCGCTTCGCTGCCCAGGTCCGTTCCTCGGCCGAGATCTTCGGTTCGCGCGAGACGCTCGGCAGCAACTACGTGGCGCGTGCCGCCGGGGCAATGCTCGGCATACTCGGCAACTCGGCCGAGGAGTTTCTCGGCATCGGTTATGCCGCCGATTCGAAGGGCGAGGCCTTCGATGGCCACAAGCGCTACCGGATCCACTTCAAGGCCGATGGGCTGCCGCCGGTGGGTGCCTTCTGGTCGATCACCGTCTACACCCCGCAGCGCCAGCCCTACGCCAATGCGCTTGGACGCTATGCGATCAACTCGCCGATGGTGCCCGGTCTGCTGCGCGATGCCGACGGCGGCGTCACGATCGACATCCAGCACGACCCGCCGGGCAAGGCCCGCGAGGCGAACTGGCTGCCGGTGCCGCTCGGTCCGTTCATCCTCACGTTTCGTGCCTACCAGCCGGGGGAAGCGATCCGCAACGGCAGCTGGCAGGCGCCACCGCCCGTGCCACAGGAAGAGGATCAGTGAGCGAGCTGCGAGTCAGGTGGTTGGGCACGCTCCAGGATGTCGTTCCGACGACGACCGCCGTCCGCGCCATCCGCCTCGCTCGCCGGTTGTCCGCTCGCCCCGGTGACGCCGGTCGGTGCAGGACAGGCAGGGCCTCCGGGCCGCCGGGCTTGCCAGGCAGGGCGTGACGGCGGCAGGCTCGACCTCGCCCCGGTGCTCGGTCCGCGAATCGACCGGGCCTGGAAGGTGGTTTGAATCTATCCGCAGCGGGACGGAACGCTCATGCACGAGGTGATCGCAGCAGTGCCTCCGGCCCCATCGTTCAAGTCGGAAGCCAAGTGATGCGCGGTTCGAGCCTTGTGGTCATCACGGCAGTTGTCATGAACGCACTGGCCGTTGCCCCTGCGGCCCCATCCGAGCTGCCGCGGTACGAGGCGAGGCCGGTCAAGGTCATTCTCGATACCGACATGTATGGCGACATCGACGATGCACTGGCACTTGCAATGCTGCATGCCCTCGAGAGTCGTGGAGAGATCGAGCTTCTCGCCGTAACGATCAGCACGGAGACGAAATGGACCGCCCGCTTCGTCAACTCGATCAACACGTTCTATGGCCGCGGTGACATTCCCATTGGCGTGGTCTCCGGCGGGGTGACGGTGCGGGCCCTGGAGCAATCGAGATATGGTAGGTACCTGCCCTCGCCGAATGGAATCCACTACACGCAGTACATCTCGAGCCTGACGGGGAACGGCGGCACACCCGTCTATCCGCACGATGAGCCGGACGTGCCGGATCCTGACGACCCGGTGATGCTGATTCGAAGAGTACTGGCGGACCAGCCCGACCAGAGTGTCGTCATGATTGGCATCGGCTACATGACCAATCTGGCGCAGCTGCTGGAGAGCCGGCCAGACAGCGCAAGCGCAGCGGATGGCCGTACCCTGGTCAACCAGAAGGTGAAGTTTCTGTCCATCATGGCTGGAAACTTTGCGGCAACAGGCGAGCAGGAATTCAATCTGGCAATGGATGTGCCCGCAGCCCGAACAGTTCTCGGGCAATGGCCGACACCGGTTGTGGTGAGCGGCAGCGAGATCGGGGCGCGTATGCTCTTTCCGCAGGAAGCAATTGACCGGTATTTCAGCTATGTCGATCGCCATCCGATCGCCGAGACGTTCCGCTATGCCGCGTCTTTCTATCGTAACTTCTCGCGGAAGCCAGGCTTGCCGCACGACCATGCGACCTATGACCTGACGTCCGTCCTGTACGCCG
>JAGOXN010000204.1 GCA_018059685.1 Steroidobacteraceae bacterium
CCGCCGGAGGAATTCATCCCGCTCGCGGAAGAGACCGGCCTGATCCTGCCGATCGGCGAATGGACCCTGCGCACCGCCTGCCGGCAGCATGCGGCCTGGCACGATGCGGGCCTGCCGGCGGGCCGCCTCGGCGTCAACGTGTCCTGCCTGCAGTTCACGCAACGCGGCTTCCGCGACCTCGTGGCGGACGTGCTCGCGGAGACCGGTCTCGAACCCCGGCTGCTCGAAATCGAGATCACCGAGTCCCTGATGATGAAGGACGAGGCCTGGACCAAGGAACTCCTCGCCGACCTGCAGCGCCTCGGCGTATCGGTCGCCATCGACGATTTCGGCATGGGGTACTCCACGCTCGGCCGGCTGAGCGAGTTCCCCGTCAACCGGCTCAAGATCGACCGCGCATTCGTACAGAACATCGAAAACCTCGGCGGCCATGCCACGATCATCACGGCCATCGTCTCGATGGCGCGCGCGCTCGGGCTCGAGGTCGTCGCGGAGGGCGTGGAAAACTTCAATCAGCTCCTGATGCTGCAGGAGCAGAAGTGCACCGAGGTACAGGGCTTCCTGCTCAGCAAGCCCCTGCCCGCACCCGAAGCCGAGAAGCTGCTCGAGCGGCTCGGCGCCAGCACGGCGACCAGCCGCACGATGCGACTCAGGACACTCGCGGGTTAGGCGCAGCTACAGCTGCGACACGATGGTCAGCCGGTGTATCGCGGCGACCAGCCGCTCGAGCCATTCAGAACTCCCAGACGAAGCCCACGTTGGGCACCAGCATCAGCGATTCCCGGCGGCCGACGTCGAGGAACGTCTCGCCGGCCTCGTCTTCGATCTGGTACTCGATGCAGCAGTCGTTGCGGCGATTCGTCACATTGCTCAGGTCGAGGAACACGAGGAGCGACCGGCCCGATGCGAAGGCGAAGCGCCGTGCGACCCGCGCGTCCAGCCGGGCATACGTGCCGATGCGATCGGCACCGCGCCGTCCGACCGCAACCAGCGGGAACGGCTCGAGCGTCGCGAGTTCCACGGCCGTGGTGGGCCATCCGCTGCGCCAGGTCGCCGCGACACTCCACTCCCAGCGTGAATCCCGATAACTGACGCCCGCGCCGAGGCTGTGGGTCTGGTCCCATGCGCGACGCACGCGGACGCCCGCGACCCGGTCCTCGACGGACGACCAGCCGTAGTTCATCCACGCGGACAGCGGACCGTCCGCACCGTAGGTGAGCGCGAGTTCGGCACCGTCGGCGGTGGCTGCATCCGGCTCGATCCGCACGCGGTCCGGACGCAGCTCGGGCAGCACGACGAGCGTGTCGAGCAGGTTCTCGAACCTCGGCCGCAGGTGCTGATACTCCTTCCGGTAGGCCTCGAACCGCACCCCGATTCCGCTCACGAGCATGTGCTCCGCACTCAGCACCCAGTGCTCCGCGCGCTGCGCCGGGAACACGCGCATCTCGCCGTCCGACACCTGCAGTTCCGTGACTCCTTGCGACTGGAAATAGCGGCCCCAGCCGGCCCGCAACCGGGTGTCCTCGCGCGGCCGCCAGAGCGCGCCGATACGCGGGGCGAGCTGATCGTCGGACGCCCCGGCGAGTGACTGGTATGCCCAGCGCAGTCCTGCATCGACCGTCACGCTCGCGGATGGCGCCACCCGCCAGTTCACATACGCCGCATATTCGTCGCCGTCGGGCCGCACCACGAGCTCGCGGGTCCGCGCCGGTTCCTGCGGTGCGCCGGGCGTCATGAACAACAGCGCGAATGTCGCCTCGTCCCGGTAGTGGTACTGGCCGGACGAGCCGCGCCACTCGGCCCCCGCCTGGATCGTCGACTGCGTCCCCGTCGCCCACCAGCCTTCGGCCTGCAGCGAGTCGACGGTGAAGGACCGCCGGTCCTCGAGGGATCCGGTCGTGACCCCCGGCAGGTCGGCAGTTCCGCTGCGCTCGCTTTCGATCCGCGTCCGCACCGCCTGCAGCCGCCCTCCAACCTCTCCGTCGCCTAAGTCCGCCCGCAGCCAGACGTATTCGTCGCGAAACCGCGCGACCGCCTCCTCTTCCTGGTCGCGGTCGAAGACGTGCAGGTCGTCGTCGAACACGAGCACGCTTGCACTGAGCGTCGCGAAGTCGCCGAGATCGTGATCGAGTCGGGCGTGGTAGTCGGAGTACTCCGGATCGCCGAGGTCCGGGTCCGCAAGCTCGAGTACCATGTCGAGGTTGCCGCGTCGCGCGGAGGCGAGCCAGCGTCCCCGGCCGCCGTCATATGAGCCGTTCAAGCGCGCGCCTGCGTTGAACACGCTCGCTGCCACCCGCCCCTGCAGGTCCGCAGTCGCAGCCACCGGAGCGATGTCCACGACGCTGCCCATGCGGTCGCCGTAGATCACCGGGAAGCCGGCCGTGTAGACGGTGAGGCCGCTCACGATGCCCGGGTCGACGGCGCTGAACGGACTCTGGAATTCCTTCAGGTGGAACGGGTTGTAGAGCCGCACGCCGTCGAACCGGACCAGCGCCTCGTCCGCCACGCCACCGCGCACGTTCGGCTTGCTCGTGAAGTCCTGGCGCGCCACCCCCGGGAGCCGCTCCAGCGAGCGCAACGGATCCTCGCCGAGCGTCGGCAGCAGTTCGATGTCGCTCGAGGTGAGCACCGTCGACGACGCGGGCGAGCCGAGGTACAGCCGGTACCGGCTCGCGCTGACCACGATCTCGTCCACGACGACCTGGGGCGCAGCGGGCGTGCGCAACGCTCCTGCCGGGTCCGTGGCCGCCGGGGTACCCGTCTCCACGGCTCCTGCAGGACGCACCAGGAGCACCGAGCCGCCCGGGCCATCGACGGGCGCCAGGCCGAACGGCCGGACGATTTCCGCCAGCATCGCCCGTGGCTCGGTCGCGACCGGCTCGGTCGCGACCACCATTCCCGGCTTCACGAGGTCACTGCTGTAGAGGACGGACAGGCCGCGCGCCTCGAGGCGGTCGATTGCCCACGCCAGCTCGAGTCCCTGGAATTCGCCTGCCTGCACCGCGGCACCACTGCCGAGCGCAGCCAGGAGCAGCATGCGCGGAGTCCAGTGATTCACGGCCAGGACCCGCTGGTCTACCTGCGGCGGACTTCGATTGTACCGTCGTCGCGGACCTCATAGGTGAAGTCGGTGGTGGCCAGCATGGTATCCAGCAGTTCCAGGGGCGCGAGCGGTCCGGCCGCGCCGTGCAGGATCGTGGCCGACGCCTGGCGCTCGACCGCGGCATCCGCGTACCGCAGGCGGAGGCCCGTCTCGCGGGCGACCCATGCAAGCAACTCGGCCACCGGCTTCCCGTCGAGGTCGGGCACGGGAGCGACGGCCTCTGCCCATTGCCAGGAGCGGTCGTCGGTCGCTACCGTCGTGCGGCTCACGTCGCCCGCGGCGTCGACGGCAAGTCTCGTCCCCGCATCCACCATCAGCGGCTCGGCACCACTCAACAGCGCCACGCGTCCTTCCCGCACGCTCAGTGCGAGGCGTTCGCCCTCGTAGCGCACCTCGAACTGCGTGCCGAAATCGTGCGCCGTCCCCGCCGGCGTAGTCACGCTGATCGATGCGCCGTCGCCTCGGCCGGTGTCGGCGTACACGGCGCCGTGGCGCAGACGCACTCGCGCATCGTCGAGAATCTCGACCTCGGTCACGGCGTCGACCCTGAGCGATACCCCGTTCGCAAGCACGAGGCCGGCCGCAGCGCCCTCGTGCGTCCGCAGGCGGGTGCCTGCACGGAGTGCTCCCATGCGACCGGCTGCCACACGCCACGGCGCGACTCCCGCCTCGCGCAACTCGATTGCGCCGACCTGCCGGTCGAGGCGCGCGACTTCGATCACAGCCGTCGACGGCGACAGTGCGCGATAGGCGAACGGTGCCGTGGCCACGACCGCGAGCGCAGCTGCCAGGCCGAGACCGAGCCGTAACCAGCGCCTGCGTCGGACCTTGCCGCGCAGCGTCGTCTCCGACGCCGCGAGGACGATGCGGTACGCCTCGAGCGGCGGCTCCTCGCGGCGACCCGCCGCACGGATGAGCGCCGCGACCGCGTCCGGCACCGGATCCGTCTTGCGCTCAGTCGTCATCGAATCGGCACTCCTTCAGTTCGCGCCGGGCGGCTCGAGGGAATCGGCCGTGCCGGCCATCGTCGTGATGGCGTCGCAGAATGCGCTGCGCGCCCGGGTCAACAGGGACTCAGCGGCCTTGTCGCTCACGCCGAGGCGCTGCGCGATGGCCTTGAGCGGCGCGTCGTCGACGTACTTCCACTCGAGCACTTCGCCATAACGCTCCGGCAGCGCATCCACGGTGGCCTGCACGAGACGGCGGACGTCGGCGCGCCAGGCGTCGGTCTCCGGCTGCTCCGCAAGTGGCGCCGCGAGCGTCTCGAGCACGGCCCGCACATCGGGGAGGTCCTCGAGCGGCACGACGACCCGCGCCCTGCGGCTCGTGTAACGGTAGTAGTCCATCAGCGTGTTGCGGCAGATCTGGTGGAACCACGTGTAGAGCGCGGCCTCGCCGCGGTACCCGTCGAGTCGCTCGATCGCGCGGCAGAAGGTCTGCTGCACGATGTCGCGTGCCGCCTCGTGATCGCCTTCGAGCCTCGCCAGCACGAAGCGGTACAGGCGCGGGAAGAACCGGTCGAACAGCGTCCTGAACGCCGCGTCGTCGCCCGCGAGGATGCGGCGGGCGACGGCAAGATCCAGGTGCGCTGCGTCGGACACCGGTCGCTCCCTGCCTGTGGCCCCTTGGTTCAGCCCCTTGGTTCAGCTTAGACGCTCGCGGCGTACGAATCATTCGTCGCGCCTCACGCCGGGTGCGGGGGTGCGGAGGTGCGGGAACCGCGAAGGATCCGTCCGTCGACCGCGTCAAAGCTGGTGGATGCACCCAGCAACTGACCGGGGAGACCCTCCATGAAGACTTCAGCTGCATACGCCCGAATGCTCGCAGTCGTCGCGATCGGGATGTGCTCGGCCATGGCCTCGCCGACCGTGATGGCCGGCGCAGCCGATTCGGCGACGGCCAGCGGTGCATGTTCGACCACGTCGCGCGCTGCACGCCTGGCCTGCGTCAACGAGGCGCAGGACGATTTTTGGATCGCCATGGGCAACTGCGCCAACGTGCCCGACGGCGACGAACGTACGCAGTGCCGGAGCGAGGCCCGCGCCGGGCTTGCGGAGGCCGGCCCATCCTGTCGCGAGCAATACGACGCGCGACAGGATGTCTGCGCGGCGCTCGGCGAGGCGCCGTACGCCCCGGACTACACCCCCTCGGATTTCGTCGACCCGCTCGAAGTCGGCGGCGCCGTGGCGCCCAATCCGTACCTCCCGCTCGTGCCGGGCACGCGCTACACCTACAGGAACCACACCTCCGGAGAGCGGATCGTGGTGTCCGTGACGCATGAGACCGTCGAGATCGACGGTGTCACCTGCA
>JAGOXN010000205.1 GCA_018059685.1 Steroidobacteraceae bacterium
CGCAACTGGCTCTTCTTCGGCGCGCGGCACTTCCAGTCCGAGTTCCTCTACCAGCTCGAATGGCAGCAGGCGCTGCGCAAGGGCGTGCTGCACCGGGCCGAGGTCGCATTCTCGCGCGATGCGACGCCACGCGCCTACGTGCAGGACCGGCTGCGCGAGTCGGGCAAGGAGCTCTTCGACTGGCTCGAAGGCGGCGCGCATCTCTACGTGTGCGGCGATGCCGAGCACATGGCGCCTGACGTGCACGAGGCGCTCATCGACATCGTCGTGACGCACGGCGGCCGCGACCGCGATGGCGCGGAAGGCTACCTGCGCCAGCTCGCCGACGACCGGCGCTATCTCAGGGACGTGTACTGAACATGGGCGAGCCGTCGTCCGTCGAGCGCATCAAGCAGTCGAGCCGGCTGCTCCGCGGCACGCTCGCCGAGAGCGTCTCGGACCCGCTGACGGGCGCGATCCGCGAGGACGACACGGCGCTCATCAAGTTTCATGGCAGCTACCAGCAGGACGACCGCGACCTCCGCGAGGAACGGCGACTGCAGAAGCTGGAGCCCGCCTACAGCTTCATGATCCGCACGCGCCTGCCGGGCGGCATCTGCACGCCGCAGCAGTGGCTCGCACTCGACGAGATCGCACGCCGCTACGGCAATGGCACGCTGCGGCTCACCACGCGCCAGGCATTCCAGTTCCACGGCGTGATCAAGAGTGAACTCAAGGCGACGATGGCGGCGATCAACGCCGCGCTCATCGACACGATCGCGGCCTGCGGCGACGTCAACCGCAACGTGATCGCGAGCGCCAATCCGGTCGAGTCGCGTGCCCACGCCGCGGTGTACGAGTGGGCCAGGCAGCTCTCCGAGCACCTGTTGCCGCGCACGCGCGCCTACCACGAGATCTGGCTCGACGGCGCGAAGGTGGCGGGGTCGGAGGAGGCCGAGCCGATCTACGGGCCGACCTACCTGCCGCGCAAGTTCAAGGTGGCGCTCGCGGTCCCGCCCGTCAACGACGTGGACGTCTTCGGGCACGACCTCGGTTTCATCGCGATCGTCCAGGACGGCGTGCTCGCCGGATTCAACCTGACCGTGGGCGGCGGGCTCGGCGCGACGCACGGGGAACCCGAGACCTACCCGCGTCTCGCCGACGTGGTCGGGTTCCTGCGTCCGGAGCAGCTGCTCGCGGTCGCCGAGGCCGTGGTCACGGCGCAGCGCGACTTCGGCGACCGCGCGAACCGCAAGCATGCGCGGCTCAAGTACACGATCGACGACCGCGGCCTCGACTGGTTCGTCGCCGAGATCACGCGCCGGCAGGGCTTCGCGCTCGAGCCTGCGCGGCCGTTCGGGTTCACCTCCACCGGCGACCGCTTCGGCTGGACCGAAGGCTGCGACGGCCGCTGGCACCTCACGCTTCGGATCGAGTCCGGCCGCGTCGCGGACACCGCGGCGGGTGCAAAGCTCACCGGCCTGCGCGAGATCGCGAAGTTGCATCGCGGGGACTTCCGCCTCACGCCCAACCAGAACCTCATCGTCGCGAACGTCGAACCGGCGGAGCGCCGCTTCATCGACGGACTGGTCGTGCGCTACCGGCTCGATGCGCACGCGCGCGCGACGCCGGTGCGTCGCGACGCGCTCGCTTGCGTCGCGCTGCCGACCTGCGCGCTCGCGATGGCCGAGGCGGAGCGCTACCTGCCGGGCTTCCTCGGGCGCGTGGAGGAGCGGCTCGCGGCCCACGGCCTGCGCGACGAGCCGCTCGTGCTGCGCATCACGGGGTGCCCGAACGGTTGTGCGCGACCCTATCTCGCCGAGATCGCGCTGATCGGCAAGGCGCCCGGCCGGTACAACCTCCACCTCGGAGGCGACGGACGCGGGCAGCGGCTGAATGTCCTGTACCGCGAGAACGTCGACGAGCCCGCGATCATGGCCGCATTGGACGACGCCTTCGCACGCTTCGCGGCGGGGCGCGAGCCCGGCGAGCGATTCGGCGATTTCGCCTGGCGCGCCGGGCTCGTGAGCCGCGCCGCCGCTGCGGCCGGGGTCGCGGCATGAGGGCGCTCGCCTGGCAGGCTGCCCGCGCGCTCGACGAGCCGGTGCTGCTCGAGGAGGCCAATGCCGCGCTCGAGCGGATGAGCGCGGAGGATCGCGTCGCCTGGGCGCTCGAGCACCTTCCGGGCAACCACGCGCTCTCGTCGAGCTTCGGTGCGCAGGCGGCGGTGTCGCTGCACCTCGTGGCGAGCGCCGCGCCCGAGATCCCGGTGATCCTCGTCGACACCGGCTACCTGTTCCCGGAGACCTATCGCTTCGTGGACGAGCTGGTCGAGCAACTCGGCCTGAACCTCAAGGTCTACCAGCCGTCGATGTCCCCCGCGTGGCTCGAGGCCCGCTACGGCAAGCTCTGGGAGCAGGGCATCGAGGGCATCGAGCGCTACAACGACCTGCGCAAGAGCGAGCCGATGGGGCGCGCGCTGAACGACCTCGGCGTCGGCAGCTGGTTCGCGGGCCTGCGCCGCCAGCAGTCGAAGACGCGCAGCGCCATCCGGCCGCTCGAGTTCCACCGCGGGCGCTGGAAGGTGCATCCGATCTGCGACTGGACGGACCGCGAGGTCTTCCAGTACCTCGGCCGGCACGGCTTGCCCTACCACCCGCTCTGGCACCAGGGCTTCGTGTCGATCGGCGACTGGCACACGACGCGCTCGCTCGCGGAAGCAGGCGACGTCGAGGCGACGCGCTTCTTCGGCCTGAAGCGCGAATGTGGCCTGCACGGCCTCGACGGCTAGGCCAATGCATCACTTCCCGATCTTCGCCGACCTGCGCGACCGACGCGTGCTCGTCGTGGGTGGCGGCGAGGTGGCCGAGCGCAAGACACGCCTGTTGCTCGACACCGGTGCGAAGGTGGTGCTTGCCGCGCCGGAGCTGACGGAATGGCTGCGGGCGCAGGTCGAGGCGGACCGTGTCACCTGGATCGTGGATCGGTTCGAGCCGATGCAGCTCGATGGGGTGCTGCTTGCCATCGCCGCGACCGACGACGCCAGTGTCAATGCGCAGGTCGCTGCCGCGGGCCGCGAGCGCAACGTCTTCGTGAATGTCGTCGACGATGCCGGACTCTCGAGCTTCATCGTGCCGTCGATCGTGGACCGCTCGCCACTCGTCGTGGCGGTCTCCACGGGCGGCGCCGCGCCGGTGCTTGCCCGGCTCGTGCGCGCGCGGATCGAGGCGCTGCTCGACGAGTCGCTCGGCCCGCTTGCGGCGCTGCTCGGGCGCTGGCGCGCGCGGATCAAGGCGGCACTGCCGCACGTCGCTGCACGGCGGCGGTTCTACGAGGCCGCGGTGCGCGGCGAAGTCGCGCGGTTGCTGCGCGCGGGACGCGCTGACGCGGCGGAGGGACGCCTCGCGGAGATGGTCGCGCGCGGCGGCGGCCCGGCGAAGGCGGGCAGTCGCTTGACCCGCATCGACGGTGAGGCGGGCTGCGTTGGAGCCGCAGGTGGATTTGACGACCCGGGAGCCGTGTCGGGAAGCAGAGCCGGTTCCGTGATTCTCGTCGGCGCCGGTCCGGGCGACCCGGGACTCGTGACACTCCATGCACTGCGCGCCCTGCAGGAGGCCGACATCATCCTGCACGACCGGCTGGTCTCCGAGGGCGTGCTGGCGCTGGCCCGGCGCGATGCAACGCGCGTCGCCGTGGGCAAGTCGGGACACGGTCCGTCCGTGTCGCAGGAGCACATTCATGCACTGATGCTCACGCACGCCCGCGCCGGGCGCCGCGTGGTACGGCTGAAGGGCGGTGATCCGTTCATCTTCGGCCGCGGCGGCGAGGAACTCGAGTTCCTGCGGGCGCATGGCATCCCTTACGAGGTCGTCCCGGGCATCACGGCCGCGGTGGCCTGCGCGGCCCATGCGGGCATCCCGCTCACTCACCGCGGGCACGCGCAGTCGGTGCGCTTCGTCACGGCCCGAGGCTCCGGACCGGTGGACCCGCAGGACTGGGCGCAGCTCGCGCAGGATCGGCAGACGCTCGCCTTCTACATGGGCGTGGCCGCGCTTGCCGCAATCGGCGCGCGCCTCGTCGAGCATGGCCGCGATACCTCGACGCCCGTCGCGATCATCGAAGACGCATCGCGCCCACGGCAGCGCGTCACGCTCGCGCGGCTCGGGGACCTCGCCGACGTCGCCCGGCACGGGAACCTCACCTCGCCGGCGCTCGTGATCGTGGGCGAGGTGGCGGCCCTCGCGCAGGATCTGCACTGGTTCGGCGCGGCGCCCCGGCAATGGGCCGCCCTGCGCGCAGCCGCCTGAAGCCTCACCGCGTCCAGGTGATCTCCGCGAACAGCGACCGCGGCCGGCCCGGGAAATACCGGTAGGTGCCGAAGGCGAAGTCCGCACGGTCGGCGTAGCGCCGGTCGAGGGCATTGTTGAGGCGCAGCGCGAGGCGCAAGCCCGGCGCGAAATCCCAGCGGGCGCGCAGGTTGAGGAGCTCGTGGCCGCCGTAGCGGTGCTGGTTGGAGGCATCGAGCCAGTACTCGCCAACCACCAGCCACTCGGCCTCGAACCCGAGCGGGTCGGATGGACGCCAGGCGAGCCCGACCCGTCCGAGGTCGCGCGGTGCCGTGTCGACGTCGTTGCCATTCACGATCGTCTCGCCGCCTTCGACGGCCCGCGAGAATTCATAGCGGTGCAGCGCATGCGTGCCCGACGCTGCGAGGTCGAGCGAGGGTGTCACGCGCCAGCGGATCTCCCACTCGATGCCACGGTGCGAGGTGCGTCCGTTGTCGACGTTGAAGCCGTTCGATTCGCGCAGGATGACGTCGCTCTTGTCCATGTCGAACCATGCGAGCCCGGCGTCGAACCGGTCCCACGCTCCCTTGAAACCGAGCTCGAACGAATCGAGCTGCTCCGAGTCGAGGTCGGCGACGGCCTGGCTGCGCTGCAGCCGGTAGAGCTCGGTCATCTCCGGCGGCCGGAAACCGCGCGAGGCATTGGCATAGGCGGCGACCTGCGGGAGCAGATCGACGGAAAGGCTCAGCTTCGGCGCGAGGTTCACGAAGGTGTCGGTGCGATCCGCGGGACGGCTGTAGAGGCAGCCGGCCGGCCCGCAGGGCACGCCGTTCTCGTCGGTGTTGCCCGCGAGCATGCGGTTGTCGTAATCGTAGGCAACGTATTCCGCGCGCAGTCCCGCGGCGATGCGCCAGCGCTCGAGGAAGCGGCGCTCGGCACTGGCATACACGGCTGCGACGCTCGAGAGCACCGTGTAGTCGTAGTGACGGCCGACCGGGCGGATCGCGTTCGCGGGCGGCGAGCCGTCGGTGGTCGGATTGGCCTGGGTCTCCAGGAGGAACGAATTCGCGAGCTCGAGGTCGAGGCCCGTGACGACCGACCAGTCAGGGT
>JAGOXN010000206.1 GCA_018059685.1 Steroidobacteraceae bacterium
GTGGACATCGATGCGCTGCGCTAACACAAGGACGGCGTGATCGGCAAGCTCACCGGCGGCCTGTCGGGCATGGCCAAGGCGCGCAAGGTCGATGTGATCCGCGGCTACGGCCACTACCTCGACCCGAACCACCTGGAAGTCGAGGAGACCACCGGCGCGAGCCAGGACAAGACCGGCGCCAAGAAGGTGGTGAAGTTCAGGAACTGCATCATCGCCGCCGGCTCGGCCGCGGTGCACCTGCCCTTCATTCCGCAGGACCCGCGCATCGTGGATTCCACCGGCGCGCTCGAGCTGCGCCAGGTGCCGGGCAAGATGCTGGTGATCGGCGGCGGCATCATCGGGCTGGAGATGGCGACCGTCTACTCCACGCTCGGTGCGCGCATCGACGTGGTCGAGATGATGGACGCGCTGATGCAGGGCCCGGACCGCGACGCGGTCAAGGTGTGGGAAAAGCAGAACGCCCACCGCTTCGACAACATCATGTTGAAGACCAAGACGGTCGGCGTCGAGGCCAAGGAAGACGGCCTGTGGGTCAAGTTCGAGGGTGACAAGGCCCCTTCTGAGCCGGTGCGCTACGACATGATCCTGCAGTCGGCGGGCCGCTCGCCCAACGGCAAGAAGATCGGCGCCGAGAAGGCGGGCGTGATCGTCGGCGAGCGCGGCTTCATCCCGGTGGATGCGCAGATGCGCACCAACGTGCCGCACATCTTTGCGATCGGCGACATCGTCGGCCAGCCCATGCTCGCCCACAAGGCGGTGCATGAGGGTCACGTCGCAGCCGAGGTCGCCGCCGGACACAAAGCAGCGTTCGACGCCACCGTGATCCCGGGCGTGGCCTACACCCATCCGGAAGTGGCCTGGGTCGGCTACACCGAGGCGCAGGCCAAGGCCGAGGGCAAGAAGGTAGACACCGCCAAGTTCCCGTGGGCCGCATCCGGGCGCGCGATCGCCAACGGCGCCGACTACGGCTTCACCAAGCTGATCTTCGACGCCGAGACCCACCGCGTGATCGGCGGCACCATTGTCGGCCCCTCGGCCGGCGACATGATCGGCGAGGTGTGCCTCGCGATCGAGATGGGCGCGGATGCGACCGACATCGGCAAGACCATCCACCCCCACCCCACCCTGGGCGAGACGGTGGGCATGGCCGCCGAAGTGGCGCACGGCAGCTGCACCGACCTGCCGCCGATGCGCAAGAAGTAAGCGCGGGCAAGCAGGCCGAAAAAAACCCGGTGCCGAGGCACCGGGTTTTTTATCGCCTGAAGAAAAGCTCAGAACTTGTAGTTGATGCCAGCGTAAATCGAGCGGCCAGCACCCGGGACCGCAACCCCATAAGGCGTGCCACCGCTCGCGGGCAGACGCATCGTCGTTCCTTGACCGAGGTACGCCCCACCCAACGGCAGGTAATAGAACTTGTCGAACAAGTTCTCCACACCGACGTCGACACGCAGGGACTTCCACGAATAGCTGGTGCGAAGGTGAGTGAGCGCGTACCCAGGAGTCTGAATCTCGCTCCGCACATCGGACACCTTCGATTTGGCCTTGACGCCTTCGAACTCAAGCGCGTTATCCCACCCCCCCTGCCTGTGCGTCAGCGCAAGTTTCACGTTGAGCGGCATGATGTTGTAGAGATCATCCCCGGTGTCTCGGTTCTTGCCCCGCGTGTAGTTGATCTGGCCACGCATGCCGAAGTCGCCGAGTTCGGTGCTCGCGAGCGGCGCGCGACCCGACAGCTCGATGCCATACAGCCGGGCGGATTGATTCTCGAACTGCAGCACGTTGAAGGTGCCGGGCGTGTAGACGCGCGACGGCGCAGCAATCGCATCGATGTAGTCCGAAACGTAGGTCAGGTAAGGCGTGGCCTTGAACTCCCAGTTTCGGTCGGCTGCGTGCCAGTCGAAAGTCGCCGAGATCGTGTGCGCCTTCTCCGGCTTCAGTCCCACATTGCCCACGTAGCCGTTGCCGTCACCGACGAAGTTGTTCATCAGCGCAGCCATCGACCAGGACGACCAGGTGTAGCGCTCATAGAGATTCGGTGAGCGCACCTTGCGGGCCAGGCCGAACTCGACGTCCAGGTTTGCGTCGTGCGTGTAGCGCGCCAGCAAGCTCAGGTCGACGTTGTCGTCGGTGCGCTTGTGGTCGAGTGCATTGAACGCCGCAGCCTCGCTCTTTTGCATCGAGTTCATGTGCTTGGTATCGGTGGTCGGGTCATAGCCCTGCACATCTCCCGCGTCGGTCTTTACGCGCTCGTAGCGCACGCCTGCGAGCGTCGTCCATTGCGACGACACCTGCTTCTCCCATTCGGCGAAGATCCCCGCACGATTCCGCTCTCCGTCCCTGACGTTCCAGAAGGTTTCTGGCGACATCCCAAGCCCCGAAGGCGGCCACCAGTCGTCGAGCGTGTAATGCTGGTACTCGGCACCGAGACGGAGCAGGTCGGTCTCCGAGAGGCTGACATCCGCTTTCAGGACCAAGCCCGTGTTCTTGCTTTCTGAATACATGGGCATACCCGCCGCACAAATGCCGGCGGTTTGCTGAGCTTCGGTGCACACTGCGCTGGGGGGCTGGCCGATTTTCGTGTAAATGAAGCGCTTGTCCGCCCCAAAGTCCATGAAGTGATCCACCTTCTCCCGATAGGCACGCATCTCCAGCGCACCCCAGTCGAAAGCCCCGGTGTAGCGCAGGTTCAGGCGCAACTGCTCGTTGTCGAGCATATCCATGCGCTGGTTGGGATAAAGCTGATACGGCAGATCCTGGAACCCGACTTTGGCTTCGACCAGGTGATCGCCACCCTTGAAGGCAAAACCGAGGTCATGATTGCGGCTCTTGTAAGCGCTGGAGCCGACCTCGTCGAGGGGCAGCTCGTGCCCGATCCGGCCGGTTTCACTGCTCGTCTTGAAGTCCTTTGCCGCGTCGTAGTTGTCGCTCTCTGCGAGCGAGCCCACATAGCTGACGCTGAACGACTCATTGGCAAGCGTCGCCGCAAGGCTTCCGCCGACTGCATCGCCATTGCTGCGGTAAAAGGCGCTGATCTCACCCGATTTCACGACCCCCTGACCCGGCTCGGCAAATACCGGCGCCTTGCTCTCAGCCACGATCGTGCCGGCGATACTGTCGCCGCCGACACTCACCGGCGAAACCCCGGGATAAACCTCGAGCAGGCCAATATTGGCCGGATCGAGATAGGAAAGCGCGGGGTTCATGTGATTCGGACAGGTCGCGATGAGGTCCATGCCATCGACCTTGATCCGGATGCGGTCGTCGGCAAGGCCACGGATGGCCGGTAGGCTCGACATTCCCCCTGCACCGTATGTGCTTACGCCGGGCACGTCACGCAGGAGCGAGGCGGTGTCGCTCGTCGCGGGTCGCAGCGTCTGGACGGTTCCGGGCGCCACCTCGGCCGGCGTCGCGGCAGTCGCGGAACCGGTGACCACCACCCTACCCAGCGTGGTCTCCTGAGCGAGGGCGAGCGCCGGGATAGCCATGGCCACGGCGAGCGCAAGTGGCAAGCGTTGAAAGGTCTTTTGCATCTTGATGTCCTCGAAAAAATCTTTCCGTGGCCCTGCACCGCCAGAATGCAGGCATGAGCAGGACCTGCCGGTCGCATGCGCGCGATCGGCTGATGACTACAGAAATTGAAATCTGTCCCCCGCTACGGGTTCGGCCTGGCGTTCAGGGCGCGCCCCTGCCACGTGGGGTGGACGCGCTCAGTGCTTGCCGTGCTGCATCTTCATCGGCGCATTGAGCGCACGCGCCGGGGCCGTGACCTCGAGCGTCTGGCGGCTGCCGTCCTTGTTCTCGACGACCAGCGTGAGCGGCACCGCGTCGCCCTCCTTCACCTGGGCCTGCAGGTCCATCAGCATGACGTGGTAGCCGCCCGGCTTGAGCTCGACGGATTGCCCGGCAGGCAGGTCGAGGCCGTCGATGCGGTTCATCTTCATGACGTCCTTGTCCATGAGCATCTCGTGGATCTCGACCACGCCGGCGACCGGCGAGGCGGCTGATACGAGACGGGCATCGGCGTCGGACTTCAGGTGCATGAACGCACCGGTCGCCTTCTGCGCGGGCACGGTGGCGCGCACCCAGGCTTCGGCGACGGTCACTTCGGCCAGCGCCGGAAGGGTGCAAAGGCCGAGAAGGGCCGCGAGGGCGAGTTTTTTCATGGTGGTTCTCTCCAGATCAATGCGGTCGCGATGCAGTCGGGCCGGGACGCAGCCGCGCCGAGCCCGCAGGGGGGCTCAGGCACGACCAGGCGGCGACAGGGGGACGCCGAAGGGGCGACCCTGGCTACATTCGCAGATTGGGAAACGACGTGGGGTGCTGCGGCTGACGCGGGTGGCGTTCAGCGCGGACGGGCGTCACGCGCGCGCGGGCGGCGCACGGGGATGGGCAGGCGACCACGCGAAGAGCGGTCGCGGAGAAACGAAGAACAGCTTCGGCGCGAGCTGGCTGCCGATGACGGCGAATACCGGCATGGTGTCGGCCGGCGGGAGCATTGCGAGATTGGAGGACGCCGAGCAGTAGGGGCAGCGCTCGAGCATGGGCGCATCATCACCCTCGCTGTCGCCCGCCGGGATGAGCTGCTCGCCGTAAAAGGCGGCCTCTTCGGCGGTGAGCGCGATCTGGTGCGTGCCGGCGGCCGAGCACACCTCGATGAGGTAGCGCCCACTTTCGTCCGGCCCCATGGCGCGGCTGATCGCCGGCGCCAGCGCGCTCACCACCATCGCGACGAGCGCGATCCAGGCGAGGAAACGTTGGCGAAAGGCGTGCATGAACGGGAGAAAGGCAGGAAGGCCGGAAGATCAATCGAGACAGACGAATTCTACGCAAACGCCGGCCTGGAAAATTGATCCGTATCAGCCTTCGCCCATATTGCCGTCGGCAGCCCCGATGCCCGCCCGGGAACGCACCCAGGCGACGAAGTCTGCCGGGGGCAGCGCCTTCGAGTAAAGGAAACCCTGGATATGATCGCAAGCCATCTCTGCGAGAAGACCCGCCGTCTGCTCGTCCTCGACGCCTTCGGCGGTCACCTCGACGCCCAGGCGATGCGACAGATCGATGATCGACGCGGCGATCTCGCGATCGCGCGACGAGTTGAGCAGATCGACCACGAAGCTGCGATCGATCTTGACCTCCTGCACCGACAGGCGCTTGAGGCGGCTCATGCCCGAGAAGCCGGTACCGAAATCGTCGATCGACAGGCTGAGCCCGAGCGCGCGCAGGCGCCCGAGCACGGCGGACACGCTGACCCCCTCCGCGTCGTCGATCATGCTGGTCTCGGTAATCTCGAGGCAGAGCCGTTCCGGCGAAACGTTCCAGGTCGACAGGGCCTGGCTGATCAGTTCGGGGA
>JAGOXN010000207.1 GCA_018059685.1 Steroidobacteraceae bacterium
GTTGCCGTCACCGCGCGAGCGGGCGACCAGGTCGCCCCGGGACAGGTGCTCATCCGGATGGAGCAAGTTCATTGATGTCGAAGGCGATCGTCACCTGCGCCCTGACCGGCGTGCTCACCGACCCGGCGCAGCATCAAGTGCCGGTCACGCCCGAGGAAATGGCCCGCGAAGCGCGCGCAGCCTTCGACGCCGGCGCATCCATCATGCACGTGCACTTCCGCCAGCAGGGACCCGGCAAGGGTCATCTGCCGTCGTGGGAACCGGCCGTCGCGAGCGAGATCGCACAGGCGATCCGGGAGAGTTGCCCGGGCGTGATCTTCAACCAGTCCACCGGCGTCGTCGGCCCGGACATCGCCGGCCCGATCGCCTGCATGCGCTCGATCCGGCCCGAGATCGCCGCCTGCAACGCAGGCTCGCTCAACTACCTCAAGGTGAAGAGCGACGGCAGCTGGGCCTGGAAGCCGATGATGTTCGACAACCCCGTCGAGAAGGTGCAGGCGTTCCTCGCGGTCATGGCCGAGACGGGCGCACTTCCCGAGTTCGAGTGCTTCGACGTCGGCATCGTACGGTGCGTCGGGATGTACGCGCGCGCGGGGCTCTATGCCGGACACCTCGACTACAACCTCGTGATGGGCGTCGAATCCGGGATGCCCGCGGATCCGGCGCTGCTGCAAATTCTCACGGACCTCGTCCTGCCCGGCGCGACCTGGCAGGTGACCGCAATCGGCCGCGAGGACGTCTGGCCGCTGCATCGCCGCGCGGCGGAACTCGGCGGCAACCTGCGCACCGGCCTCGAGGACACGTTCTACCTGCCCGACGGCCGCAGGGCGACGGGCAATGGGCAGCTGATCGAGGAAATCGTGCGCGCGGCACGCAAGGCAGGTCGCGAGATCGCCAGTCCCGCGGAAGCGCGTGCCCTCCTCTCGTTGCGCTGAGCCGGTCCGTGACATGACTTTCGGTCATCGCATGCTCGACGAATGGATGCTCGACCCGGGCGTCCTGTATCTCAACCATGGCACGGTCGGCGCGACGCCCCGGCGCGTCCTGGCCTTCCAGCAGGCGGTCCGCGACCGCATGGAGCGGGGGCCATCGCAGTTCCTGCTGCGTGAGGTTGCGCGCGCGTTCATCCCGTCTCCGGAGCCGTCGCCGCCGTCGCTCGTGCGGCACGCAGCCTCGCAGGTCGCCGCACGCTTCGGCTGCAGGGGCGAGGACCTCGTGTTCGTGGACAACGCGACCACGGGCGTGAACGCCGTCCTGAACTCCCTGGACCTGGCCGCGGGCGACGAGATCGTAATAACGGACCATACATACGGCGCGGTGGCAAATGCGGCCGCTCACTTTGCGCAACGGCGTGGAGCACGTCTCGTCCCGGTCACGGTCCCATACCCGCGATTCGACGCCGATCGCCTGGTCGAGGCGGTGTCCGCAGCGCTCGGACCGCGCACACGCCTCGCGATCCTGGATCACGTCACCTCCGAGAGCGCCCTCGTCTTGCCGCTCGCAAGACTCGCCCGCGCCTGCCGCACACAGTGCGTACCGGTGCTCGCCGACGGGGCCCACGCACCGGGCGCGATCCCGCTCGACGTGCCCGCGCTCGGCGTCGACTGGTATGCCGCGAACCTCCACAAGTGGGCGTGGGCGCCGCGCAGCTGCGGCTTTCTCTGGACGCGACCGGAACGACAGTCCGGCACCCATCCCGTGGTGATTTCATGGGGCCTCGGCGAGGGCTACACGGCGGAGTTCGACTGGGTCGGGACGCGCGACCCGTCGCCTTGGCTCGCAGCGCCGGAAGGCCTGCGTTATCTCGAGGAACTGGGCATGGAGGCCGTGCAGGCCTGGAACCACGCGCTGGCCTGGGGGGCCGGGACCGCGCTCGCGGCGGCCTGGGGCTCCGCGCTCGGCGTCACCGAGGCGGACACGGGCACGATGGTTACCGTGCCCCTACCTGCCCGCCTCGGCTCGACCCGCGAGGAGGCTGCCCGCCTGCGCAACGCTCTGCTCTACCAGGATGCGATCGAGAGCCAGTTGCATGCATGGGGCGGGCAGCTATGGGTGCGGATCTCGGCGCAGGTCTACAACGAACCGGGCGATTTCGATCGCCTGGCCGCTGCCATCCTGCGTCATCACCGCGTTTGACATAAGGACTCGATCACATCGTGAGCCGCAGCAGAGACACAGCGGTGACGGCGACTACCGTGGCCAGCGCGGCCAGGGTGGCGGTCAAGTAGCGGCATTCGTAGGTAGTCATGTTGCCTCCTGTTGTCGATCCGGAGGCGGGTTCGGGGGGTCGATTGGGTGCGGCCCTCCCGGGCCTGCCTCGTTCCTCACTGTCTACGGAGGCCATTTTACCAAAGTTTTGTTGCAGTGCAGCGAAAATACCGAATCGACTTCACGTTTTCGCCACAGTCTTATTATTCTATTTTATAAACAATAACTTACAAAGTTGCTGTTGAGCCCTCCGGGGCCACTGGCGGGGTCCCGGAGGGCTTGCGGGAGTGTCACGCGACGACCTGGAGGCCGGCGACGGCGTGCGCGAGGCTGGCGATCGCGATCAGGACGGACACGATCAGGCCGGCCGCGATGCCCAGGGAGTAACTGCGGTTCGAGGTGTGGCGGGTGAACATGGCTGGATCCTCCGTTGCGTGTCTGCGTTTTCGTCGGAATGGAGCCTACACCGGTCCATTGTGGAGACAAACAACCATACTCGTTGCACTCTATTCACAATTGCAGAACAATCTCCCAGATGGATCAACTCGTCGCGATGCGCGTTTTCAACCGGGTGGCGGAGCGGGGTTCATTTGCCCAGGCGGCCGACGAGCTCGACATCTCGCGAGCCGCGGCCAGCGCACACGTCGCGTCCCTGGAGAAGCACCTCGGCGCGCGGCTCCTGAACCGCACCACGCGCCACGTGAGCCTCACCGCCGAGGGCGCGGACTTCCTGCGCCGCAGCCGCCGTATCCTCGATGAGCTGCACGACGCCGAGGAGACCCTGCGCGGGACCCGGTCGAAGCCACAGGGGCGGTTGCGGGTGGAGGTGCCGGTTGCGTTCGGCCGCTACCTGCTGCTGCCCAGGCTGCCCGAGTTCGCCCGACGCTACCCGGATATCGAGCTCGACCTTCGACTGAACGACCGGGTGGTCGATCTCGTCGCCGAGCGAGTGGATGTCGTGGTGCGCGTCGGGCCGGTGCACCAGAGCGGCCTCGTCACCCGCCGCGTGACGCAACTCAAGGTCGTCACCTGTGCCGCGCCGACCTACCTCGCTGACCGCGGCGAACCCCTGACACCCGACGATCTCGGGAACCACCGGCTGCTCGGACTCACGCCGCCCGGCGGCGGCAGCCCCGACTGGAGCTTCCCGCCGCCCTACACGTCGCGCCGGCTCAAGCTGCGCTTCGCCATGCAGTTCAATGCCGTCGAGGCGCCCGTGATCGCGGCGGCCGCTGGCCTCGGCATCGTCCGCACCGCGGACCTGATCGTGGCCGAGTACGTCGCGCGGGGGGAACTGCGGCTCATCCTCGAGCCGTTCATGCAGCCGGGAGCCCCGATCTCGCTGGTCTATCCATCGGCCGGCCACCAGTCGGCCAAGGTGCGGGTATTCTCCGACTTCGCAGCCGACCTGTTGCGCCGCTGGTCCGACGTGGTGCAAGGCTGGCTGCAGCGGCCCGTCGCCCCTTGAACCCGGCCAACGCTTTCGGGAGACCCCTGCCATGCTGATTCTCGTGACCGGACTCGTGATCTTTCTCGGCGTGCACTCGATCTCGATCGTGGCGCCCGCGTGGCGCGATGCCATGGCGGGCCGCCTGGGACTGGCTGCATGGAAGGGCCTCTATGCGCTGGCCTCGATCGCAGGTTTTGCGCTCCTCGTATGGGGCTACGGTCTGGCCCGCCAGGATCCCGTCGTGCTCTACCAGCCTCCGACCTGGGCCCGGCACGCCGTCGCACTCCTGATGCTGCCGGTATTTCCGCTGCTGCTCGCGGCATACTTTCCGGGTCGCATCCGGGCCGCGGTGAAACACCCGATGCTCGCCGCGACCCAGGCCTGGGCCGTCGCTCACCTGCTGGCGAACGGCATGCTGGCCGACGTGCTGCTGTTCGGTGGCTTCCTCACCTGGGCCGTCCTCGACCGCATCTCGGTCGGGAAGCGTCCGGCGCGCGCGCTACCCGGCGCGTCGCCCAGGCCATTGAACGACTGGATCGCGGTCGTCGGCGGGCTCGCGATCTACGGGTTGTTCGTGAGCGTGTTGCACGTACGGCTCGTAGGCGTCGCGCTGATGCCGTGAGTGCACGCGGGCCGTGCCCGCGCTGCGCAAAGCCGATCCGCCCTGCTCAACCTACGAGCGCGAACTCCGGCGCGTAACGGACGAGGCCACCCTCGGCAGGCAGGGCTCCCGCTCTCAACTCGATCACCATGAATGCCTCGTCGACGCCGTACTCGTTGTCGAGGGAGAGCGCGCTCGCGCGCGTGAACCCGAAACGGCCGTAGTACTCGGGCTCGCCGAGCACCACGACGAAGCCGCAATCGAGCGTCCCGCAGCTCGCGAGCCCTTCCCTCACGAGCAACGCGGCCACTCCGCGGTTCTGGTGCGTTGGCAGGACCGCCAGCGGCGCGAGGCCGAGGCCCTTCGCATCGCCGACCGTGACGGGGCTGAAGGCAATGTGACCGACCGGGCCGCTCGCGTCGGCCGCGACCAGCGACACGACCAGTTGCCCGGAAGCCCGCAGTGCGTCGACCAGCCGCGCCTCCGCAGCCGTGGGAAATGCGGCCTCGAGGATGTCGCGGACTGCCTTCACGTCGGAGGCGAGTTCGGGTCGACAGAAGTACATCTGTTCACCAGCCGGATGCACACCCCGACTGTAGCAGACGTCGCGGCCGTCCATCGCGACGGCCGGCGGCGCTGCTGATCCATCGCCGGATGCGATGAGCGTCACCAGCCCATGAAGAGACTCCCGTCCGCGAAATCCCAAAGCACGTTCATGTGGTAGCGCGTGTCCCAGGACTGGTCGCTCAGGGGGATCTCGACGCCGAAGGCGAGCGCGACGTGGCCGCCTTTGGTCAGGCCGAGCCTGAATTGCGGCAGGACCGTCCACTGCACGGAGTCGCCGCCGTCGGCGTCGAAGGGCACGCTGGCCGTCACCTCGAGCGCCGGAAACGCCGCCCGTGCCTTCTGCATCCACTGGTAATGCACGACGCCGGCGAGTTCGACCTCGCCTGCATCGGTCTCGTCGACCGGCACGATCACGCGCGCGCTCGACTGGAACGTCGCCTGCCCGGCGAGGCGCTTGCCATAGGCGAGGTAGGGGATGACCTCCTCTGACTCCTCGCTGTCGGTCGGCACCGCGACGATCA
>JAGOXN010000028.1 GCA_018059685.1 Steroidobacteraceae bacterium
TGCGTCCGCGGGCTTCGAGAAGAAGAACGGCGGCTCCCGCTGCGGGTCCATGCCCATCTCGCGCGCATGGGCCGCGTAGTTGCGACCGACGCAGTAGATGCGGTGCACGGGAAACCGCGCCGTGCTCCCGGCGATCTCGACGGTGGGCGCGATGGGCGGGGCGAATTCGAGCGTCATGACGGCACCTCGTGGACCGGCGCGATCAGCCGCAGCGTCCGATCGCCGGCAGAAAGACCTCCTGGACGAGGATCGGAGACCCCGACAGCTGGTAGACGGCGCGGCGTGCCCACGGGGGCGGCCGCTCGCCACCCGTGACGCCCGCCGCGGCGGCGAGCGCATCGCCCGCGTCCAGTTCGCAGTATTCGAGCGGCTCGCGGCTGACGTCGTGCCGTGCCAGCAATCGCTCGCCGAGCGCGGTGGCACCGAGCTCCGCGAGCCAGGCGTGCTCGCGCACCGTCGAGTCCGGGAACACGGACTGCGCGAAGATCCAGCGCGTGCCGTCGCAGGCGAACTCGATCTCGCGCACCAGGCACGCCGCGTCGTGGACCGCCATTCTCGTGGCGAGGCCTGCTTCGAGCGGGGCGGGTTCGAGGCGCAACAGCGTGAACTGCATGCGCTCGCCGCACGCCCTGCGCACCCGCGCCGTCAGCAGGCCCGGCTCGGCGAGCCATGGGTGCAGCCCGGCCGGCGCGCGTCGCAGGCATTCGTCGAGCGCCATCCAGCGCCCTGCCGCTCGCGGCGCGCAGTGCCCGGCCGGCGGGACCTCGCGTGAGTCGCGCATGCGAAGGGGTCAGAACTGCTCGGCCGCGAGCGCCATCAGGGTGCTGCTGCCGGCCCGGATCGCGGCGCCGTGGACGGCGCAACGGGGCAGGACGCGCTCGGCGTAGTACTTCGCCATCACGACCTGGGTCTCGTGGAACGACCGGTCGACGCCCGCCGCGATCTGCTCGAGCGCCACGAGCGCGCCGCGGGCGAGCTGCCAGCCGCCGATGACCGTCCCGATCAGCATCAGGTAATCGAACGCGACGGCGCCGGGAAGCTCCGGATCGCGCTTCTCGCCCGTCAGGATGTGCGTCGAGCACTGCACCAGCTCGTCCAGGCCGCGCGCGAGCGCCTGCCGCAGCACGGCCAGCTCGCCGCCGGCGTTGGCGAGCGGCGCGTCCACGCCGCGCATCTCCGACACGAAATCGGAAACCGTCGTGCCACCATCGCGCAACAGTTTCCGGCCGACGAGGTCGATCGCCTGGATGGCGTTCGTGCCCTCGTAGATCGGGG
The DNA here is from genome assembly GCA_018059685.1 of Steroidobacteraceae bacterium. Taxonomy (GTDB): domain Bacteria; phylum Pseudomonadota; class Gammaproteobacteria; order Steroidobacterales; family Steroidobacteraceae; genus RPQJ01. The sequence continues at coordinate 1,276 of JAGOXN010000028.1, forward strand.
CGATCCGCGCGTCGCGGTAGAACTGCGCGACGCCCGTCTCCTCGATGTATCCCATGCCGCCGTGGACCTGGATGCCGTTCGAGGTCACCTCGAGCGCGGCCTCGGTGCACCAGGCCTTTGCGACCGGCGTCAGCAGGTCGGCGCGCGCCTGGCAGCGGGCCGCCTCGGCCGCGTCGGTGCCATGCGTGGCCCGATCCAGGCACGCGGCCGTGTAATAGCACACGGCGCGGCTCGCCTGCGTCAGGGCCCGCATCGCGAGCAGCATGCGCCGCACGTCGGGATGACGGATGATCGGCACGCGGCCCTTCTCGCCGGGAGCGCGACCCTGCACGCGCTCGCGGGCGTAGGCGACCGACTGCTGGCAGGAATGGTCCGCGATCCCGACGCCCTGCACGCCCACGCCGAGCCGCATGTAGTTCATCATCGTGAACATCGCGGCGAGGCCCTCGTTGGGGCGGCCGATCAGGAAACCCTCGGCGCCGCCCTGGTCGCCGAACGCCAGCACGCAGGTCGGGCTCGCGTGGATGCCCATCTTGTGCTCGACCGAGACCGGCCGGTTGTCGTTCGGCCCACCGAGCGTGCCGTCCGCGTTCACCTTGTGCCTGGGCACGATGAACAGCGAGATGCCCTTCGTCCCGGCCGGCGCATCGGGCAGCCGCGCGAGCACTAGGTGCACGATGTTCTCCGCCATGGGGTGGTCGCCCCAGGTGATGAAGGTCTTGCGTCCGGTGATGAGGTACCGGTCGCCGCTCGGCACTGCGCGAGTCGTGAGGCTCGAGAGGTCGGAACCGGCCTGCGGTTCCGTCAGGCACATCGTGCCCGCCCAGCGACCCGAGATCAGATTCCCGAGATAGATCGCCTTGAGGTTCTCCGTCGCGTGTCGGTCCACGGCGACGACCGCGCCCTGTGACAATTCCGGGCACAGCGCGAACGAGACGTTCGCCGCCCCCCACATTTCGTCACAGGCCACGGCCACGGACTTCGGCATTCCCTGCCCGCCGAATTCCGGCGTGCCCGCGATGCCCGGCCAGCCACCGTCGCAGAATTGCGCGTAGGCGTCGACGAACTGCGCTGGAACCTCGACTGCGTCGTTCGCCACGCGGACGCCCTCGCGGTCGCCGAGCGCGTTGATCGGAGCGAGCACCCCACCGGCGAACTTCGCCGCTTCCTCGAGCACCGCGTCGACGGTGTCGGCGTCCACGGCCGCGAAGTCCGGCAGTGCGGTCACCTGGTCGAAACCGGCAAGGTGGCGGATGGTGAACCGGATCTGCTCGAGGGGCGCTCTGTAGCCGGCCATGTAGGCGCTCCGGGTATCGTCTATTGCTGTGCAGCAATTCTGCCTCGTCGCGCTGCGCCTTGCCATGCGGAGTCTCCGTGGCCGACGGACCCTCGCGCGCGGCGGGTACAATTCCGGTCCTCCCCCGCCCCCCGAGAGCACGTCCATGAGCATCTGGTATCGCCCCTACACGCTGGCGGAGCTCGAGCGGCTGTCGGAAGGCTGCATGCCTGGGCACGTGGGCATACGCTTCACCGAGATCGGTCCGGACTTCCTGCGCGGGACGATGCCGGTGGACTCCCGCACGAGGCAGCCGTTCGGGCTGCTGCACGGCGGAGCGTCGGTGACGCTTGCCGAGACCCTTGGCAGTGTCGCCGCCAATTGCTGCATCGACGCCGCGCGCCGCTTCGCCGTGGGACAGGAGATCAACGCCAATCACCTGCGTTCCGCCCGCTCCGGCCACGTGACCGGCACCGCGCGGCCGCTCCACCTCGGCGCGCGAACGCAGGTCTGGGACATCCGCATCGAGGACGAGAAGGGCCGGCTGACCTGCGTTTCCCGGCTCACGGTGGCGGTCGTCGAAGGGTCGACCGCCCAGGCCGCGGGAGGGTCGGCTGCATGAGAGCGATCGTCCTGCCGTTCGCCCTGCTGGGACTGCTGCTCGCGGGCTGCGGTCTCAAGGGTCCACTGAAGCTGCCCGAACCCGCGAGCCCGGTGACGATCCACCCTGCACCGACTACGGCGCCAACCGGCGCGCCGGCCGCCGAGGTACCCGCCGAGGCCCCTGCGCCCGGGACCGACGCATCGGCCGACGTCCCGCCCGCGCAGGAACCCGGGCCGCAGCGTGACTGACGCCCGCACCCTGGTCCTGGTGGACGGCTCGTCGTACCTGTACCGGGCCTTCCACGCCCTGCCGCCGCTGGCGAACTCGAAGGGCGAGCCGACCGGCGCCGTGCTCGGCGTCCTCAACATGCTCACGAAACTGCTGAAGGAGCATGACGCGGCGCGGGTCGGTGTCGTGTTCGACGCGCCGGGCCGCACGTTCCGCGACGAGCTGTTCGCCGAATACAAGGCGCACCGGCCACCGATGCCGGACGACCTGCGACCGCAGGTCGAGCCGCTGATCGACGCCGTGCGCGCCATGGGCCTGCCGCTGCTGCGCATCGAGGGGGTCGAGGCCGACGACGTCATCGGCACGCTGGCGAAGCGCGCCGAGCGCGAGGGCCTGCGCGTCGTCATCTCGACCGGCGACAAGGACATGGCGCAGCTCGTGAGCGCTCGCGTGACCCTGGTCAACACGATGACCGACACTGCGCTCGACCGCGCGGGCGTCAAGGCCAGGTTCGACGTTTACCCGGAGCAGATCGTCGACTACCTCGCGCTGGTGGGAGACGCGTCGGACAACATCCCTGGCGTGCCCAAGGTCGGGCCGAAGACGGCCGCGAAGTGGCTCAACGAGTACACGACGCTCGACAACCTGCTCGATCATCGCGACGCGATCGAGGGCAAGGTCGGCGAGAGTCTCCGCGGCCACCTGCAGGAACTCGCCCTGTCGCGCCAGCTCGCGACGATCCGCTGCGACGTCGATCTCGCGCTCGGGCCGGGCGACCTCGCCCGCTCGGATGCAGACGTCGCGCGGCTGCGGGAGATCTATTCACGCCTGGAACTGCGTTCGCTGCTCAGGCAGCTGCCGGCCGGCGATGGCGCAGGCGACGCCGTGCAGGCGCCGCGCGCCGCCGTGGAGCCGGCGGGGGCCCAGGACGACCCGCCGCAGGCACGCGCGACGCACCCCGTCGCCCCGGCGGAGCGCAGCTACGAGCTGGTGCTCACGGACGCGGAATTCGAGCGCTGGATGCAGCGGCTCGAGCGCGCCGACCTCGTGGCCTTCGACACCGAGACGACGTCGCTCGACTACATGCAGGCGGAGATCGTCGGTGTCTCGTTCTGCGTCGAGCCGGGGCATGCGGCCTACGTGCCGCTCGCGCATGCGTATCCCGGCGCGCCGCAGCAGCTCGAGCGCGCACGCGTGCTCGACAGGCTCGCGCCCCTGCTCGGGGACGCCTCCCGCGCGAAGGTCGGCCACCACCTCAAGTACGACGCACACGTGCTGCGCAACCACGGCATCGAGATGCGGGGCATGAAGTACGACTCGATGCTCGAGTCGTACGTGCTGAACAGCACCGCCACGCGCCACGACCTCGACTCGACTGCGCGTCATTACCTCGGCGTCGAGACGATTCACTACGAGGACGTCGCCGGCAAGGGCGCGAAACAGCTGCCGTTCGCGGAGGTGCCGGTCGAGACGGCCGCGGAATACTCGGCCGAGGACTCGGACGTGTCGCTGCGCCTGCACCACGCGCTGTGGCCGCAGATCAGGCGCGTGCCGAAGCTCGAGTGCCTCTACGAGTCGATCGAGCAGCCGCTCGTCCCGGTGCTGCTCGACATGGAGCACACGGGCGTCCTCGTCGACGCGGGACGGCTGCGCAGGCAGAGCCACGAGATCTCGAAGAGCCTGCTCGAACTCGAGCGCAAGGCGCATGCGACGGCAGGCGGCAGCTTCAACCTCGATTCACCGAAGCAGTTGCAGGAAATCCTGTTCGGCAAGCTCGGCCTGCCGGTGCAGCGCAGGACGGCGACCGGCCAGCCGTCGACCGCGGAGGACGTGCTCGAGGAACTCGCCGACGAGTACGAGTTGCCGCGGGTCATCCTCGACTACCGCGGCCTCGCGAAGCTCAAGTCGACCTACACCGACAAGCTGCCGGGCCAGGTGAACCCGCGTACCGGCCGCGTGCACACCTCGTATCACCAGGCAGTCGCGGCCACCGGCCGGCTGTCGTCGACGGATCCGAACCTGCAGAACATCCCGATCCGCACCCCGGAGGGACGGCGTATCCGCCAGGCGTTCATCCCTCCGCCGGGACACGTGCTGGTGGCGGCGGACTACTCACAGATCGAGCTGCGGATCATGGCGCACCTCTCCGGAGATGAGAGCCTCTTGACGGCGTTCGCCGAAGATCGCGACATTCACCAGGCGACGGCCGCCGAGGTCTTCGGACTGCCGACCGCGCAGGTGACCGCGGACCAGCGTCGGGCAGCCAAGGCCATCAACTTCGGGCTCATCTACGGCATGTCGGCCTTCGGCCTCGCCCGGCAGCTCGGCATCGAGCGCGGCGCGGCCCAGCAGTACGTCGACCTCTATTTCCAGCGCTATCCCGGCGTGAAGCGCTACATGGACGAGACCCGCACGACCGCGCGGGAGCTTGGTTACGTCGAGACGGTCTTCGGCCGCCGGCTGTACCTGCCGGAGATCCGTTCCCGCAACAACCAGCTGCGACAGTATGCCGAGCGCAGCGCCATCAACGCGCCAATGCAGGGGACGGCTGCCGACATCATCAAGCGGGCGATGATCGAGGTTCACCACTGGCTCGCGACGAGCCGTCCAGCGGCCCGGATCGTCATGCAGGTACACGACGAGCTGGTGTTCGAAGTCCGGGAAGAGGCGGTCGACTGGCTCGAAACAGGTGTCCGCGAGCGCATGGCCGCGGCTGCGGAGCTCAGGGTTCCCCTCAAGGTCGGCCTGGGCCGAGGCGCCAACTGGGACGAGGCGCACTGACGCCACCTGATCGTTGCGATTAAGCGACAGATTTCACGGGGCATCTCCACGGATGGTGTTGCGGTGCAAAAACATTTAGTATTCCCGGGCGTTTAGCACGATTTGCCGACACCCGGCCGGGACCGGTTCCCGCTACCAGTGTGTTTCCGGCACCACTACGGAGGAACGACCCATGCGAAACCTGCTCATCACCTGCGTGGCCTCGGCGATCGGACTTTGCAGCCTGCCCGCCGCTGCCGCTGACAACGGCATCTACCTCGGCGCTGGCATCGGCCAAAGCAAGGTCGAGTTCGACGGCGACATCTCCGGGAGCGACTTCAACTACGACGCAGACACCACCGCGTACAAGATCATTGCGGGCTGGCGCTTCATTGACTGGCTCGCGGTCGAAGCGAACTACGTGGACCTCGGCTCGGGCGACGACCGGGTGCTCGGCGAGACCATCGAGACCGACGTGGACGGATTCAGCGCCTCGCTGGTCGGGTTCCTGCCGATCGGACCGGTGGACGCCTTCGCGCGCGTCGGAGCAATCGACTGGAGCGCCGACGTGCAATCGTCGGGACTGGACTTCACGAGCAGCGACGACGGCACCGACCTGACCTACGGGATCGGGGCGCAGTTCCGGGTCTGGAGCCTTGGCATCCGGGCGGAATACGAGGTCTTCGACCTCGGCGACGCCGACACCGTCGACATGCTGTCGCTGGGAGTGACCTGGACTTTCCTTTGATCAGCTTGACAGGTACGTCGTAAGTTGCTGACAGGAATTGTGTAATTCTGTATTTGTTGCTTTAATATTGACAATTAAAGACACGGAACTTTACCGGCCGGGACGCTTCTAATCGGATGAGCGTCCTCGTGATGCTCGTCGCCCGCCTACCTCCCTGGGCGTGGCGACCGCCCGGTCATCCCCCAACGCCGGGTTCGACTTCCCCGGCTGGGTCCAGCGATCCAGCCGGGGTTTCTTTTTGCGGGCGACCTGTCGCCGCGCCGTCGAGCATCCGTTCGATCACGCCGCGGGCCTGGGCGACCCCCTCTCCCTCCAGTGCCGAGAAGAGCTGCACGCTGGCGCTGTCACCCAGTTCCCTGCGGACCCCGGACAGCGTCTGTCGCGCGACACTGCGCCCGAGCTTGTCCGACTTCGTGAGCAGGATGTGCACCGGCGCTGCTCGCGCGAGGGCGAGGTTCAGCATCTCGCGGTCGTGCCCGGTCAACGGATGCCGCGCGTCCATGACGACGAGCACGCCCCGGAGTGCCTGGCGACTGCGGAAGTACCGCCCGACGAGATCCGCCCAGTGGCGGCGCATGTCGCCGGACACCGCCGCATATCCGTAGCCCGGCAGGTCGACCAGGCGACGCCCGGGCCGCAGTTCGAAGAAGTTGACGAGCCGCGTCGCGCCAGGCGTCTTGCTGGTGCGCGCCAGCCCCCTGCGCTGGACGATGGCGTTGATGGCACTCGACTTGCCCGCATTCGAGCGTCCGGCCACTGCCACTTCGACGCCCGCGTCGGGCACGAACTGGCGGGGGAGGTTTGCACTCGCGAGAAACCTTAGCTGCGGATACGCGGACACGCACGATCCCCCAAGGCGCGGCCAGAAGGCCGTAGTGTACAATTTGCCGCTTGCCCGCCCTTTCGTCCGGAGTGGCCTGCATGACCGCGAAGCTCGTTGCCGCCCTGTCCCTGGTGGCCGTCCTCGGCTGGACCACGACTGCCCTCGGAGCCGGTTCCAAGGAAGCCGGCCAGGCCAAGTCGGCGACCTGTGCCGCCTGTCACGGCGCAGACGGAACGAGCTTCAATCCCGAGTGGCCGAACCTCGCCGGGCAGCATCCGTCCTACGTTGCAAACCAGGCCCGGGCCTTCCGCGACGGGCAGCGACAGAACGTCCTCATGACCCCCATGGCGGCGACTCTGACCGACGAGGACATCGACGACCTGGCGGCATTCTTCGCGGCGCAACCGATCCGCGGTGGCGAGACCGACCCGGCGAAGCTCAAGCTCGGCCAGCGCGTCTACCGTAGCGGTAATCCGAACGCGCAGGTCATGGCCTGTGCCGGTTGCCATGGACCCGCGGGTCGCGGCAACCTGCCCGCGTCGTACCCCTCGATCCAGGGCCAGCACGCCACCTACGTGGCCGCGCAGCTGCGCGCCTACCGCGACGGAACGCGCAGCACCGATCCGAACCAGATGATGCGCAACGTGACGGCCACGCTGTCGGACGAGGAAATCGACGCCGTGGCGTCCTTCGTGCAGGGCCTGCGTTGAACCTGGCGGGTTTCCGCCGGTCTCACCGACCCATGAACAGTACACTCGCCCGCACGGTCCGGTCGGCGGCGGCCGGCTTCCTGCTCCTCGCCGCAGCGGTCGCCATGCCGGCCGAGATTACCGAGGGTGTCCATTACAAGCAGCTCAAGCCGGCCCAGCCGACCAACGTCGCGCCCGGCAAGGCGGAAGTAGTCGAGGTGTTCTGGTACGCCTGCGGTCACTGCTTCCTCATCGAGCCCAGGGTCGAGGCCTGGGAGCGCAAGGGCAAGCCCGCCAACGTGGAGCTCGTGCGACTGCCCGCGACCTGGAACGAGACGCTCAAGATGCACGCGCGCGTGTTCTACACCGCGGAGGTCCTCGGCAAGCTGCCCGAGCTGCACGGCGAGATCTTCCGCGAGGTCAACCTGCGCAAGAACCGGCTCGACACGCCGGAGTCGATCGAGGCGTTCTTCGTCGCCCACGGCGTGCCCAAGGCCGATTTCAAGAAGGCCTTCGCATCCTTTGCCGTGGACTCCAGGGTCAATCGCGCCGTGGACCTGAACCGCCGGTACCGCATTTCCAGCACGCCGACGTTCGTGGTGAACGGCCGCTATGTCACCGACGCCGGCATGGCGGGCTCGGAGGACAAGCTCTTCGAGATCATCAATGCGCTCGCGGCGCGCGACAAGCCGGCGAGCTGACGCCCCGCGGACGAATCCGGACACGCGCCCCGCCCGGCCGGGCTGCGACTTTCCTCGACGGCCCCCTCGCCCCCGCGCCACGGGACTGTGCTAAAAGGGCGGCCAGTTCGCAGGGCCTCCTCATGCTTCGTCTGCTCATTCCGACCGGCAACGGCTACACCTGGCAGCAGCACGCGCCCCCGGCACCGTTCCCCGACGAATTTCTCTGGGCCGACCTCTTCGAGCCCACGCCCGAGGAGGAGAAGGCGGTCGAGGCGCTCCTCACGGTCGACGTCCCCACCCGGGACGAGATGAAGGAGATCGAGGCCTCGAACCGGCTCTACGAGGACAACGGCGCCGTCTACATGACGGCCACGGTCGGCAGCAAACTCGACTCCGCGGCGCCGGAGAGCAGCGCGATCACGTTCATCCTCGCCAACGACCGGCTGATCACCAACCGGTACGCGGACCCGACGCCCGTGCGGCGCTTCATGTCGCACGTCGAGCGTTCGCCGGCGGCCTGCACGTCGTCGGCAACGCTGCTCGCGGGCCTGCTCGAAGCGTTCATCGAGCGCATCGCCGACATCCTCGAGCGCATCCAGGCCGAGCTCGATGCCGTCTCGCTCACGATCTTCCCGCGCAGCAACGGCGGGGTGGCGAGCAACCGCGACCTGCAGGCGATGATCCAGAGGATCGGCGCGAACGGCGACCTGATCTCGAAGGCGCGCGAGAGCCTCGTGAGCTTCCAGCGCCTGCTCATGTACGTGCAGCAGGCCACCAACGTCACGCTGTCGAAGGAACAGGGCGGACGGTTCAAGTCCACGCTGCGCGACGTGCAGTCCCTGTCCGACCACGCCACGTTCCTCGGCAGCAAGGTCCAGTTCCTGCTCGATGCGGTGCTCGGGCTCATCAACCTCGAGCAGAACAACATCATCAAGATCTTCTCCGTCGCGGCCGTGATGTTCCTGCCGCCGACCCTGGTCGCGAGCATCTACGGCATGAACTTCCAATTCATGCCCGAGCTCGACGAGCACTGGGGCTACCCGGTCGCGCTGCTCGCGATGGTGCTGTCGGCGGTCGTGCCGTACATCTACTTCCGCCGCAAGGGCTGGCTCTGACGACAGGCGTCAGCGGCGAGCCACGCCGCGTGGGCCGCACCGGCGTCCGCGGCGGCCGCGCAGGCGGCGAGCCGATGATAGGATGACCGCATGGCCAAGCCCACGATCAACAACATGGCGGTGTTCTGCGATTTCGAGAACGTCGCCCTCGGCGTACGCGACGCCCGGTACTCCAGGTTCGACATCGACAAGGTGCTCGAGCGACTGCTGCTCAAGGGCAGCATCGTCGTCAAGAAGGCCTACTGCGACTGGGAGCGCTACAAGGAGTTCAAGGCGCCGATGCACGAGGCCTCGTTCGAGCTGATCGAGATCCCGCACGTGCGCATGTCGGGCAAGAACTCCGCGGACATCCGCATGGTGGTGGACGCACTCGACCTCTGCTACACGAAGGCGCATGTCGACACCTTCGTGATCGTGAGCGGCGACTCCGATTTCTCGCCGCTCGTGAGCAAGCTGCGCGAGAACAACAAGCTCGTGATCGGCGTCGGCGTCAAGAGCTCGACGTCGGACCTGCTGATCGCGAACTGCGACGAGTTCATCTATTACGACGACCTCGTGCGCAAGGACGAGCAGCGCCGTGGACGCAGGAAGGCCCCCGCGAAGCAGCCGACGCAGGCCGCCGCGAGGCAGGCGCTCCCCGGCTCCGGGGCCGGCGCCCCTCCGGCGCCCGTCCAGGGTCCCGCGGCATCCCAGGAATCCGGCACGGCGGCGGCCGCGCCTGCCGGCTCCCCGGCCGAATCGCCGAAATCCGATGACGAGAAGAAGCAGGAGGCCTTCGACCTCGTGCTCGCCACGATCGAGGCCCTCGCCGAGGATCGCGAGGAAGACGAGAAGATCTGGGGCTCGATGATCAAGCAGGCGCTGAAGCGCCAGCGCCCGGGCTTCAACGAGTCCTACCACGGCTTCCGCAGCTTCAGCCAGCTGCTCGAAGAGGCGCAGGCCCGCCGGCTGATCGAGATCGAGAAGGACGAGAAGTCCGGCGGCTACGTGGTCAGGACCGTCGCCGGCTGAAGGCGCGCGCTCAGATCTCCCACCGAGGGGCCGCGCCGAATTCGTCGATCGCCTCGAACATCGCGGCCACGGATTCGCGCTCGCCGGGCGAGAGTTCCGGGCGCCAGACGTCGAACAGCAGGATGACCCGCGTCTGCGCGCTGCCATTCCAGGCTTCGTGCTCGATCGAGTCGTCGAACACCCAGGCTCTTCCTTCCTCCCAGGACCGCGTCTCGTTGCCCACGCGGAAGCCGCAGCCGGGCGGCACGATGAGCGGCAGGTGGCAGATGAGGCGCGTATTGATCATGCCGTGGTGCGGTGGAATGCGCGCGCCGGGCCGCAACAGCGAGAACAGGATCGACGGCGTCCTGCGCGGGATGCGGCAGAGGGGCGCGTCGGCCAGCGCGGCGAGCGTGCGGGGGCAGCGCGCGGCGTTCCCCTCCACGACAGCGCCGTCCTGCCAGAGGAAGAATGCGCTCCAGCTCGGGTTGTTGAGCATTGCGTCGTACTTCTGCGCCGGCCGGTCGCGCCTGCCCTGCACGTACGGGACGAATGCCCCTTCCTCCTGGAGGACCGCGAGCAGCTCGTTGCGGATGTCATCCGTCGCAGCCTCGACTGCATCGAGCCACGGGAAGGCCTGCCGGTCGTAGAACTGCACCTGCGGCAGCTCGGGAAAGTAGTAGTAGAGCGGTTGCTGGAGGTAGGCCTGCTTCCTGCCCGTGAGCAGGTCGATCGACTGAGCGAACCGGCTGCTCGTGCGCGCCGCATCGAGACCGCGCGCTGCGAGCTGGCTGCGCAGGTGCGATTCGTACGCCTCGCCGTATCGCGCCGCCTGCGCCTGCGCGCGCGCGAGTTCCGTCCGGGCTTCGGGAGGAAGCTGGCTCATCGACGGCGCCGCGCGGACGGCCGCGGTGTAGAACGTGGACGCCGCGCGCGCGTCGCCGGCAGCGGCGAGATGGTCGGCCTTCATGACGAGCGCACGCAGGTTGCGGCCGTCGAGCGCGAGCGTCCGGTCGAGCGCGGCGAACTTGGCCGCATCGTCGCCGAGTGCGCGACAGGCGAGCGCGACGCCGAGCCAGATCGAGGCGTCCGCGCGCCCGGTGGCCACAACCTGCTCGAAGAGCGCACGCGCCTTGCGTGCATCCCCGGCACGCAGGGCCTCGGCACCGGCCTGGGCGAGGGTTCGCAGCTCCGGCGCCGCTGAAGATGCCTTCGACATGTCGACCTCGCCCGCGACCTTCGCGTACCTTGACCGCCCCGGCCGTGGCGAAGTGTACGATGTCGGGCCGCACCTGGGACGGATCCGCAATGACGGGCTGGCAAGAGACGAACATCCCCGACCTCGCAGGCAAGCGCATGCTCGTGACCGGAGCCGCCAGCGGCATCGGCTATGAGACCGCGCGCGCGCTGGCCCAGCACGGTGCCGAGGTACTGATCGCGGACCGCAACAAGGTGGCTGGCCGTGCTGCCGTCGACCGCATCCGCGCCCTGCGCCCGGATGCCCGGGTGAGATTCCTGCACCTGGACCTGAGCCGCCTGCAGGACGTCAGCGATTTCGGCGCTGCCCTGGTCGCGAAACGCAGGCCGCTCGACGTGTTGATCAACAACGCCGGCATCAACTCCATCAGCCAGCGTCAGTTGAGCGCCGACGGCCACGAGTTGACCTTCGCCATCGGCCACCTTGGGCACTACGTGCTCACTGGCACGCTGCTGCCGCTGCTGAACGCCGCAACGGCGCCCCGGGTGGTTACCGTGTCGAGCCTCATGCATGGCAGTGGCAGGATCGACTGGGCGGACCTGCAACTGGAAAGGAACTACCGGCCGCAGCGAGCCTACAACCAGACGAAGCTCGCCAACCTGCTCTTCGCGCGTGAGTTCCAGCGGCGGATCGACCGGGCCGGCGGCAGGATCAGGAGCATCGCCGTTCACCCGGGCGTGGCCCGCACGGCGATCGGCGCCAGTCGCAAGAACCTCGGCGAGTTCCGCCTCGGTGACCACCTCGTCAGTGCCGTCCTGTCCGTCGTCATGCCCTTCCTCGGCCAGCCCGCCACGGCCGGCGCGCTGCCCCTCATGTACGCGGCGGTCTCGCCCGATGCGGAAGGCGGCGGCTTCTACGGACCGGACGGATTTGGAGAAATGAAGGGCGCCCCGACGGCGGCCGTCATCAGGCCCGCCGGCCAGGACATGAAGGCCGCTGCGAGACTGTGGAGGCTGACCGAACGGATCACGGGATTGAGGTACCGGATGTCGCGTCGCGCGTGACGGTCACGGTGGAACAGCGCGGCCGCGCAGTCGGCAGTGGACGTACCGCGTGCCGTCCCTGACGGACCTCAGGATCGTGGCGCGCCCGGCGGGATTCGAACCCACGACCTTCGGCTTCGGAGGCCGACACTCTATCCAGCTGAGCTACGGGCGCGCGGTGGGGGCAGGATCATAGACTGCCGGCGGAATCCGAGTCCAACGCGCCGCGCTGGTCGAATCCGGCCAGCCGACCCGGTGCGGGCAGCGCCTGGCGCGATATACTCCGCGGCCTCATTACCGCGACTGCCGGGGATTCTTCGTGAGCGCATCGCACGACCGCAAGTTCTTCGACACTTTCATGCTGGTGCTCGGCATCCTCGTCGGTGTCGCCGTCGGCCTGATCATCCTGTCGCGGGTCTTCACCGACTATTCGACACGGCAGCAGCGGCTGGAAGACCCGCTCTTCCAGCAGAACGTCGAGCGGCGCATCGCGCCCGTGGCGCGGGTCGCGGTGGCGGGCCAGGACAACGCAGCATTGCAGGCGCCTGTGGAACCTGCCGCGGCGCCGGCCGTGGCCGCGGCGGACCTCACGGGCGATGTGACGTACAACCAGGCGTGCGTCGCCTGCCACGGCGCGGGCGTGGCCGGCGCCCCGAAGTTCGGCGACCAGGCCGCGTGGGCGCCGCGCATCGCGCAGGGCATGGACCTGCTGCACACGCACGCGCTGCAGGGCTACCAGGGCAAAGCGGGCCTGATGCCGCCGAAAGGCGGCCGCACCGACCTTTCCGACCAGTCGGTCATCAATGCCGTCGAGTACATGGTAGCCGCGGCCAAGTGATGGCCGCATGGACCGCCGCGCCTGCGGCATCCAGTGTCCTCGCCGCGATGCGGGAACTCCCCGGTCGAACGGCACGCTGAATCCGGTCGACCCCGTCAGTCCTCGGACTGCCGGAAGGCCACGCCGAGCGACCTCAATTTCCGGTACAGGTGCGTGCGCTCCATGCCGACGCGCTTGGCGAGCTGTCCGACCTTGCCATTGCACAGCTGCAGCTGCTGCGTGAGGTAGGCGCGCTCGAAGTGCTCGCGTGCCTCGCGCAGCGGCAGTGCGAGCAGGTCCTGCTTCACGAGCGGCTCGTCCGAAGGCGCCCGCGAAGCGATCTCACGCTCGATCTCGTCGAGCCTGATCTCCTCGGGTGTGCCGCGGATGAGGAGGCGGTGCACCAGGTTCTTGAGCTCGCGGATGTTTCCGGGCCAGGGATAGTTCCGCAGGCGGTTCTGCGCGGCGACGCCGAATCGCCTGAACGTCAGGTGCTCGTCGTCGACCAGCCGGTCGACGTAGTACCGCAGGAGTTCCGGCACGTCCTCGGCGTACTCCCTGAGGGGCGGCACGCGCAGCGTCAGCACGTTGAGATGCGAGAGCAGGTCGACCCGGAACGGCTCACGGCCGTGGGTCTCGAAGCCCGGTTGCGCGGAGGAAATCACGCGCGCATCGCACCGGACCGCCACGGTGCCACCGACGCGACGGAAGCTTCCCGTATCCAGCGCCGCGAGGAGCAGCCGCTGGGCGGCCGGGGACAGGTCGCCCAGCTCGTTGATGAACAGCACGCCCCGGGCGGCCTGCTCGATCAGTCCGGGGCGCACGCTGCCGCCGGCCTCCGAACCATACAGCGCCGCTTCCATCCCGCTGTCCGTGAGCGCACCGGCGATGGCGCTGACGAACGGCCCGCTGGCGCGGGGGCTCAGGGAATGCACATAGCGCGCAAAGGCTTCGCGGCCCGTCCCGGGTTCGCCCAGGATCAGGACGGGGGCCTCGTGCGGCGCGATCTGCTTGACCTGTTCGCGCAGCTCCCGCATCGAGCGGCTGCGGCCCACCGGTGCGACCAGGGGCGGGACGAGCACGCGCGCCGCATGCCGGCGCCTGCGGCCGGACTCGAGTGCGCTCTGCACCGTGCGCAACAGCTTGGCCAGAGACAGGGGTTTCTCGACGTAATCCACCGCGCCGAGCCGCGTCGCCTCGACCGCCGTTTCCACCGTTCCATGGCCGGACATCATCACGACCGGCGCGGTCAAGGCCTGTGACTGCTGCCATTCCCGCAACAGGCTGATGCCGTCGGTGTCGGGCATCCAGATGTCGAGCAGCACGAGGTCGGGCGGCTGCCGCGCGCCGGCTGCGCGCGCCTCGGCGGCGTTCGCCGCGACGTCGACGGTGTAGCCTTCCTCGGTGAGGATCTCCTGGACGAGGTCCCTGATGTCGGCCTCGTCGTCCACCACCAGTATCCGTGGATTGCTCATGCCCTCTCCCTCCGGGGCTCCGGCCGGCGCAGCTCGCGCGCCACGGCCTGGCCTCTGGTCGTTTCTCTCAGCGGCAGTTCGATGCGCACGCGCGCACCGCCACCGGCACGATTGTCGGCCTCGACGTGTCCGCCGTGCTCCTCGACGATCTTGCGCACGATCGCGAGCCCGAGGCCGGTGCCTTTCGCCTTCGTCGTCACGTACGGATCGAACACCTGCCCGATGATGTCGCGCTGGAAACCCGGGCCGTTGTCCTCGACGGTGATCTCGGCCACGTCCTCGCCGTCGCGGACGGCGAGTCGGGTGGCGACTGCGATCTCTCCCTGCGGCTGGCCCTCCAGGGCCTCGACCGCGTTCACGAGCAGGTTGAGCAGCAGCTGGCGCACGCGGCCCTGGTCCGCCACGACCGCAGTCAGCGACGGGTCCAGGGCGAGCTTCAGCTGCACGCCGCGTCCGACCGCCTGCGCGCGGTAGAGATCGATCACCTCGGTGATGAGCTTGTTGACGTTGAGGCTCGCCATGTCGATGCGCGGCGCGCGCGCGTACTCGCTGAACGCGTTGACCATCTCCTGCATCGCCTCGACCTGCTGCACGATCGTCTCGGTGCCGCGATCGAGGATCTGGGCGTCCTTGTCGCCCATCGAGGGCAGGAGCTTGTGCCGCATGCGCTCGGCCGAGAGGCGGATGGGGGTGAGCGGGTTCTTGATCTCGTGCGCGAGCCGGCGCGCAACCTCGCCCCAGGCAGCCTCGCGCTGCGCCTGCAGCATCGCCGTGATGTCGTCGAAGACGAGCACGAACCCGCCGGACGCCTCGCTTTCGCCGGGAAGGGGCGTGCACGCGCACATGATGACCCGCCGTCCCATCGCTGCCTGGAAGGTCAACTGCTCGCGCCATTCGACGTCTCCGGCCGCGAGGCGCGCGCGCGCAGACTCGGCGAACTGACGCAGCAGGCCCTCCTGCTCGCCGAGCCCCGGCAGCGGGCGG
>JAGOXN010000029.1:0-12767 GCA_018059685.1 Steroidobacteraceae bacterium
TCAACAAGGAAGGCGCGGTCATCCTCGGCATCAGCGTCGACGACGTGGCCTCGCACAAGGCCTTCGCCGCGAAGCACGGACTGCCGTTCACCCTGCTCGCCGATGCCGACAAGGCGGTGACGAAGCAATACGGCGTCCTCAAGACCTACCTGGGCGTCATGGAGATGGCACGGCGGGACACGTTCCTGATCGACCCGGAGGGCCGCATCGCGAAGCACTACGAGTCCGTGGATCCTGAGACCAACTCGAAGATCGTGCTCGAGGACATCAAGGCGCTGAAGGCCGACCGGCCGACGGGCTGATCGCGCCGGCGAGTCGAATCGCCGGACAGAGCCGGCGACTGCCGCCAGAGGCGTGCCTCAGGCCTTGAGCGCCTGTATGCCGCGGTCGAGCCCCTCGAGCGTGAGCGGGTACATCCGGTCGCCGAGCAGCTGGCGGGTGATGCCGATCGAGGCGGTGTGGTCCCAGTGGGTCTCGGGCTCGGGATTCAACCAGGCGTGGCGTCGGAAGCGCTGCGTCAGGCGCTGCATCCACACAGCGCCCGCCTCGTCGTTCCAGTGCTCGATGCTGCCGCCCGGCTGCATGATCTCGTACGGGCTCATGCTCGCGTCGCCGACGAAGATGACGCGGTAGTCGGGCGGGTAGGTGCGCAGGATCTCGAGCATTGGCGTGCGCTCGCCGTGGCGACGGCGGCCATCCCTCCACACGGATTCATAGACGAAGTTGTGGAAATAGAAGTACTCGAGGTGCTTGAATTCGCTGCGCGCCGCGGAGAAGAGTTCCTCGCAGACGCGCACGTGGCTTTCCATCGAACCGCCGACGTCGAGGAAGAGCAGCACCTTCACCGCGTTGTGACGCTCGGGCACGAACTTGAGGTCGAGCAACCCCGCATTGCGCGCGGTCGAATCGATGGTCCCGTCGAGGTCGAATTCCTCGGCCGCGCCCTCGCGCGCGAAGCGGCGCAGCTTGCGCAGCGCGATCTTGATGTTGCGCGTGCCGAGTTCGATGCTGTCGTCGAGGTTGCGGTAGTCGCGCTTCTCCCAGACCTTCACCGCGCGCCGGTTCCCGCCCGGGCCGCCGATGCGGATACCCTCCGGGTTGTAGCCGCCGTGACCGAAGGGTGAGGTGCCCCCGGTCCCGATCCACTTGTTGCCGCCTTCATGCCGCCCCTTCTGCTCCTTGAGCCGCTCCTCCAGCGTCTTCATGAGCTTGTCCCAGCCGCCGAGGGCCTCGATCGCGGCTTTCTCCTCCTCCGTCAGCGTGCGCTCGAGCGCCTTGCGCAGCCATTCCGCCGGAATGTCGGCCTCGAGACCCTCGAACGCCCGCTCGATGCCCTTGAAATGCGCGGCGAACGCGCGGTCGAAGCGGTCGAAGTGCTTCTCGTCCTTCACCATGGTGGCGCGGGCGAGGTAATAGAAGTCGTCGACGCTATAGTCCGCGACGCGCGCCTCGAGCGCCTCGAGGAGCGTCAGGTGCTCGGTGATCGAGACCGGGATGCCGGCCTCGCGCAGCGTGAAGAAGAAACGCGTCAGCATTTCCGTGCCCGCTTCGCGACCTGCGTAGCGCGTGCAGGCTGTTCGGTTCGCCGCCGATCGTCCGGGGTCCGTGCCGCCTGGCCGGGACGGCGTGAATCCGTCCCTGGAGCCTCCGGGCTCGGCATCCATGCCTCGCACGGCCCGGCCAGGCGGCACGGACCCCGGACGATGCAGCGGCGAACCTCGCTCGCTGGCCCTTGGGAGGCGCGCGGCTTCGCAATGCGCGAGTGCGAGCACGACAACGCTGCTGGCGCAGCCGAACCGAGCCCGATGCGGGCGGGTGCCGGGTGTCTTGCCCGGGCCGTGCGAGGCATGGATGCCGAGCCCGGAGGCTCCAGGGACGGATTCACGCCGTCCCGGGCAAGACACCCGGCACCCGCCCGCATCGGGCGAACCTCGAGTGAACCCCGCCTCGACGCGCCACACGCGGCCGCCGGGACGTTCACGACCGTGACTGTCGCCTCTGCAGGAACACGAGTTGCTCGAACAGGTGCACGTCCTGCTCGTTCTTGAGCAGCGCCCCGTGCAGCGGCGGCAGGCTCTTGCGGGGATCGTCCGTCCGCAGCGCCTCGGGCGGCACGTCCTCCGCGAGCAGCAGCTTGAGCCAGTCGAGGAGCTCCGAGGTCGAGGGCTTCTTCTTGAGACCCGGCACCTCGCGAACCTTGTAGAAGGCGTTCAACGCCTCCGAGAGCAGCTCGCGCTTGAGACCTGGATAGTGCACGGCGACGATGCGGGTCATCGTCTCCGCATCCGGAAAGCGGATGAAGTGGAAGAAGCAGCGGCGCAGGAACGCGTCCGGCAGCTCCTTCTCGTTGTTGCTCGTGATCACGACGATCGGCCGCTGGCGGGCCTTCACCAGCTCACGCGTCTCGTGCACGAAGAATTCCATGCGGTCGAGCTCGAGCAGCAGGTCGTTCGGGAACTCGATGTCCGCCTTGTCGATCTCGTCGATCAGGAGCACCGCCTGGGTATCGCTCTCGAACGCCTCCCACAGGCGGCCCTTCACGATGTAGTTGGCGATGTCGTGGACCTTCTCCTCACCGAGCTGCGAGTCGCGCAGCCGCGAGACTGCGTCGTACTCGTACAACCCGTGCTGCGCCTTGGTCGTCGACTTGATGTGCCAGCGATAAAGGGGCTTGCCGAGCGCAGCGGCGATCTCCTCGGCGAGCTGCGTCTTGCCCGTGCCCGGCTCGCCCTTGACCAGCAGCGGGCGGGCGAGCGTCACCGCCGCATTCACGGCCATCATCAGGTCTGCGGTCGCGACGTAGCGCTCGGTGCCTTCGAATCTCTTGCTCACTGGTCGTCCTCGTGCGTGGCTGGCCTACGCCTCGACCCGCAGCAGCTTCATCGTGTTGGTTCCGCCCGAGACGCCGGAGAGCTCGCCCAGCGTCAGGACCAGCTCGTCACCCGGCTTCACGTGGCCGCGGTCGAGCAGTTCCTTTGAGATTGCACGATAGAGCTCCGCAGGATCGGTGTGCGTGATGTCGAACGGGATGGGATATACGCCACGGTACAGCGCGACCCGCCGCTGCGTGCGCTCGTGCCGGGTGAAGGCGAAGATCGGAATGTCGGTGCGGATGCGCGACATCCACAGCGGTGTCGAGCCCGACTCGGTCAGCGCGACGATCGCCTCGACGTCCATGTGGTTCGCCGTGTACATGACCGCGTGGGCGATGGCCTGGTCGAAATGCCTGAGTCGCCCCTCGAACCGGTCGCGCCCGCGGTTGCGCGCGAACTGGTATTTCTCCGCGCCCTCGATCACTTCCGCCATCGCCTCGACGGCGCGCCCGGGATACTTGCCGACTGCGGATTCCCCGGAAAGCATGACCGCGTCGCTGCCGTCGAGGACGGCATTCGCGACGTCCGACACTTCCGCGCGGGTCGGGACCGGGCTGTGGATCATCGACTCCATCATCTGCGTGGCCGTGATCGACACGCGGTCGAGACTGCGCGCCATCTGCAGGATGCGCTTCTGCAGGCCGGTCAGCTGGGCATAGCCGACCTCCACGCCGAGATCGCCGCGCGCCACCATGATCGCGTCGCTCGCGCGGATGATCTCGTCGAGGCGCGGGATCGATTCGCTGCGCTCGATCTTTGCGACGACGCGGGCCTCGCTGCCGGCCTGGCGCAGCAGCGCGCGGGCCTCCTCGACGTCGGCCGCCTGTCGCACGAACGACACTGCGAGGTAATCGACGTCGAGCGCGGCCGCGAGCCTCACGTCCTCGCGGTCCTTGTCGGTGAGCGCCCGCGCCGAGAGGCCGCCACCCCTGCGATTGATGCCCTTGTGGTCCGAGACTTCGCCGCCCGTCGTGACCCGGCAGTCGACGCGCAGCCCGTTCACCGCCGTGACCTCCAGCTCGACCTGTCCGTCCCCGAGGATCAGCTCGTCGCCCGGACGCACGTCGCTGGCGAGGTCGGCATAGGTGAGGCCCACGGCACGGTCGGTGCCGTCATGCGGATCGAGCGACGGGTCGAGGGAGAACGACTCGCCCTCGGTGAGCACGGCCTTGCCACCGGCGAATCGCTCGATGCGGATCTTGGGGCCCTGCAGGTCGCCGAGCACGGCGACGTGCTTGCCCACCTTCTGCGCGACGCTGCGGACGGCTTCGACGCGCCTGGCGTGGTCCTCCGGTTCGCCGTGCGAGAAATTGACCCGCACGACGTCAGCGCCGCGCCGGATGACGTCCTCGAGCGAGCCGGGCGCGTCCGTGGCCGGGCCGAGCGTGGCGACGATCTTGGTGCGTCGGAGCATCAGGCGCGCTCAGGACGCCGCACGCTGCTCCAGCATCTCCACCGCCGGCAGTTTCTTGCCTTCGAGGAACTCCAGGAACGCGCCGCCCGCGGTGGAGATGTACGAGATGCCCTCGGCCACGCCGTATTTCTCGATCGCCGCGATGGTGTCGCCGCCGCCGGCCATCGAGAAGGCGGGGCTGCGCGCGACCGCCTGCGCGATCGTGCGCGTGCCCTCCCCGAACTGGTCGAACTCGAAGACGCCGACGGGGCCGTTCCAGACGATGCTGGCCGCGCCCTTGAGCGACGCCGCGAAACGCTCGGCCGTGTCCGGGCCGATGTCGAGGATCATCTCGTCGGCCGCGACGGCCCCGGCCGGCTTGACGTCCGCCTCGGCCGAAGCGGCGAATTCCTTCGCCACCACCACGTCCGTCGGGAGCGGGATCTCGGCGCCGCCCGCACGCGAGCGTTCGAGCAGAGCGCGCGCGACGTCGATCATCTCGGCCTCGTGCAGCGACTTGCCGACCGGCTGGCCGGCCGCCGCCAGGAACGTGTTCGCGATTCCGCCGCCCACGATGAGCTTATCGACCCTGGAGAGCAGGTTCTCGAGCACGGTCAGCTTCGTCGAGACCTTGGACCCGCCCACGATGGCGACGAGCGGTCGCTTCGGACTGCCGAGCGCCTTCTCGAGCGCCTCGAGCTCGTTCACGAGCAGGATGCCGGCGCAGGCCACCGGCGCAAACCTGCCGACACCGTGCGTGCTGGCCTCGGCGCGATGGGCGGTCGCGAAAGCGTCCATCACGTAGACGTCGCAGAGTGCCGCCATCCGCCGCGCGAGCTCATCCTTGTTCTTCTTCTCGCCCTCGTTGAAGCGGACGTTCTCGAGCAGGACGACCTCGCCCGGCTCGCAACGTACCCCGTCGAGCCACTCCCTCTCGAACCGCACCCTGCTGCCGAGCAGTTCCGAAAGTCGCGTCGCGACCGGGGCCAGCGAGAACTCCTCGTCGAACACGCCTTCCTGTGGTCTCCCGAGGTGCGACATGAGCATCACGCGGGCGCCCGCCTCCTTCGCCGCCTTGATCGTCGGCAGCGAGGCGCGAATGCGCGCGTCACTCGTGACCACGCCGTTCCGCACCGGCACGTTCAGATCCTCGCGGATCAGGACGCGCTTGCCCGCGAGGTCCAGGTCCGTCATGCGGATGACTCGAGCCATTCCCTCTCTCCCCCGGCTGTTCCGTGTGCGTCGCCCTGCGTCGCCCTGGTGACCGTCACCTGGCGATGACGCGGGCCATCTCCAGCACCTTGCTGGAATAGCCCCACTCGTTGTCGTACCAGGCGACGACCTTGACGAAGGTGTCGTCGAGCGCGATGCCCGCCTCGGCGTCGAACACCGACGTGCAGCTCTCGCCGCGGAAATCCGTGGCGACGACCTTCTCGGTCGTGTAACCGAGCACGCCCTTCATCGGACCCTCCGAAGCCGCCTTCATCGCCGCGCAGATCGCGTCGTATTTCGCGGGCTTCGCGAGTTCGACGGTCAGGTCGACGACCGAGACGTCGGAGGTCGGGACGCGGAACGCCATGCCGGTGAGCTTCTTGTTGAGCTCGGGGATGACCTTGCCGACCGCCTTCGCCGCGCCCGTCGAGGACGGGATGATGTTCTCGAGGATGCCGCGGCCTCCGCGCCAGTCCTTGTTCGACGGGCCGTCGACCGTCTTCTGCGTCGCCGTCGCCGCGTGGACCGTGGTCATGAGCCCGCGCTTGATGCCCCAGGTGTCGTTCAGGACCTTCGCGACCGGGGCGAGGCAGTTCGTGGTGCAGGACGCGCACGAGATGATCGCCTCCCCGGCATAGCTCTTGTGGTTCACGCCGAACACGAACATCGGCGTGTCGTCCTTCGACGGTGCCGACATGATTACCTTCTTCGCGCCCGCCGCGAGGTGCTTCTCGGCCGTCTCCTTCGTGAGGAAGAGCCCCGTCGACTCGACCACGAGGTCCGCACCGACGTCCTTCCACTTGAGCTCCGCCGGGTCCTTGACGGCCGTGAGCCGGATCCTGCGGCCGTTCACGACCAGGGTGTTGCCCTCGACCGAGACGTCGCCCTTGAAGCGGCCGTGTACCGAGTCGTACTTCAGCATGTAGGCCAGGTAATCCGGTTCGAGCAGGTCGTTGATGCCGACGATCTCGACGTCCTGGAAGTCGCGGACGGCGGCCCGGAAAACCATGCGCCCGATGCGACCGAACCCATTGATGCCAACCTTGATGCTCATGCAGTGATCTCCCTGGAAAATTCAGGCGGACTCGAGGAGTCCTTCCACAGTCCGAACGACGTTCTCCGGCGTGAAGCCGAAGTGCTCGAACAACTCCTTCGCCGGCGCCGAGGCGCCGAACGTGTCGAGGCCGATGACCGCGCCGTCGCGCGAAACGTACTGCCACCAGCACGCGCGGGCACCGGCCTCCACGGCCACGCACGGCACGCCCGGCGTGAGCACGGCGTCACGGTACGGCTGCGGTTGCGCGTCGAAGACGCTCGTGCAGGGCATCGACACTACGCGCACCCTGCGGCCCTTCCCGCCGAGCCTGCGCGCAGCGTCCATCGCGAGGCCGACCTCCGATCCCGTCGCGATCAGTATGCACTCGGGCCGGCTGCCGCAGTCGAGCAGCACATAGCCGCCGCGCCCGATATCGGCGACCTGCGCATCGCTGCGGGTCATCGGTGGCAGCGCCTGCCGGCTCAATACCAGGCTCGTCGGTCCGTCGCGGCGCGCCACCGCGTCGGCCCAGGCAACCGCGGTCTCGATGGTATCGCAGGGGCGCCAGAGGCGCAGGTTCGGCATCGCGCGCAGGCTCGCGAGGTGTTCCACGGGCTGGTGCGTCGGCCCGTCCTCGCCGAGGCCGATCGAGTCGTGCGTGTAGACGAGGATGACGCGCTGCTTCATCAACGCTGCCATGCGCACGGCGTTGCGCGCGTAGTCCGAGAACACGAGGAAGGTGCCCCCGTACGGGATGAGCCCGCCATGCAGGGCGATGCCGTTCATGATCGCGGTCATGCCGAACTCGCGCACGCCGTAATGCAGGTAGTTGCCCGCGACGTCGTCGCGGCTCACGGCCTTCGACCCCTTGTGATTCGTGTTGTTCGAGCCCGTCAGGTCCGCCGAGCCGCCGAACAGCTCGGGAATGACCGCACCGAGCACGTCGAGGACTTTCTGCGAGGCGGAGCGGGTCGCGAGCGCGGCGGGCTTTTCCGCAGCCGCGCGGACGAATGCGTCGACCGCAGCCTGCCAGCCGGCCGGCAGTTCGCCCCTCATGCGACGCTCGAACTCGGCCGCGAGATCCGGGTAGGCCCTGCGATAGGCGTCGACGCGCCCCTGCCAGGCCTGTTCCGCCTCGGCACCGGCGGCACGCGCGTCCCATGCGGCCGCGATTTCCCCGGGCACGACGAACGGCTCGTAGGGCCAGTCGATGTTCCTGCGCGTCGCGGCGACCTCCGCCTCGCCGAGCGCGGCACCGTGCGTCGCCTCCGAGCCCTGCTTGTTCGGCGCTCCCCAGCCGATGGTCGTCCTGCAGCAGACGAGCGTTGGCCGGACCGTCTCGGCCAGTGCCGACTGGATGGCGCGCTCGATCGCCGCCGGATCGTGCCCGTCGACGTCCCGGACGACGTGCCAGCCGTAGGCCTCGAAACGCTTCGGGGTGTCGTCCGTGAACCAGCCGCGCACCTTGCCGTCGATCGAGATGCCGTTGTCGTCGTAGAAGCAGGTGAGTTTCCCGAGCCCGAGGGTCCCGGCGAGCGAGCAGGCCTCGTGCGAGACGCCTTCCATGAGACAGCCGTCGCCGAGGAACACCCAGGTGCGGTGATCGACGATTTCGTGGCCGGGGCGATTGAACGTGGCGGCGAGGATCTTCTCCGCGAGCGCCATGCCGACCGCGTTGGCGAGGCCCTGACCGAGTGGTCCGGTGGTGGTCTCGATGCCAAGGTGCCGATCGACCTCGGGGTGACCGGCGGTATGCGAGCCGAACTGCCGGAAGTTCTTCAACTGGTCGATATCGAGCGGGTAGCCCGTGAGGTGCAGCACCGAGTACAGCAGCATCGAGCCGTGGCCGTTCGAGAGCACGAAACGGTCGCGGTCCGGCCAGAGCGGATTGCACGGGTTGTGCTCGAGGTGATCGCTCCAGAGCACCTGCGCGATGTCCGCCATGCCCATCGGCATGCCGGGATGGCCTGAATTGGCCTTCTGGACTGCGTCCATGCTCAGGGCACGGATCGCGTTGGCGAGTTGCCGTCGTGTCGGCATGGGAACACCCTGCAGGGAAGTCGGGTATTTTCGCCCCCGCGGGCGCTGCTTTGCAAAGTCGCATTACCCGCAGCCCGACCCCGGGGCCCGGTGGCGCGAGGGCGCGACACCCGGTTCGGTTTCACGTTCGCCGTCCCGGCGATGGCAACCTGCGCCGGAAACGCGGATACTGCGCGACCCCCTGGCTTCGCCTGGAATGCCATAGATGTCAAACGCTTACCTGTTCACCTCCGAGTCGGTCTCCGAAGGCCATCCCGACAAGGTCGCGGACCAGATCTCCGACGCCGTGCTCGACGCGATGCTCGCGCAGGACAAGCGCGCGCGCGTGGCGTGCGAGACGCTGGTCAAGACGGGTGTGGCCGTCGTCGCGGGCGAGGTGACGACCGAAGCCTGGGTCGACCTCGAGGAACTGGTGCGCGGCGTCATCACGGACATCGGCTATACCTCCTCCCAGGTCGGCTTCGACGGCCGCACCTGCGGCGTGATCAACATCATCGGCAAGCAGTCGCCGGACATCGCGATGGGCGTGGACCGCGCGAACCCCGAGGACCAGGGCGCCGGCGACCAGGGCCTGATGTTCGGTTACGCGAGCAACGAGACCGACGCGCTGATGCCGGCCCCGATCTGCTACGCGCACCGGCTCGTCGAGCGCCAGGCGGAGGTGCGCAAGAGCCACCTGCTGCCGTGGCTCAGGCCGGATGCGAAATCCCAGGTCACCTGCCGCTACGAGGACGGCAAGGTGGTCGGCCTCGACGCCGTGGTGCTCTCGACCCAGCACGACCCGGACGTCAAGCAGCCGGACCTTCAGGAAGCGGTGATGGAACTCATCATCAAGCACGTTCTCCCGAAGGAATGGCTGACGGCGACGACCCGTTTCCACATCAACCCGACCGGCAAGTTCGAGATCGGCGGGCCGGTCGGCGACTGCGGGCTCACGGGCCGCAAGATCATCGTCGACACCTACGGCGGCATGGCGCGCCACGGCGGCGGCGCGTTCTCGGGCAAGGATCCCTCGAAAGTGGACCGTTCGGCGGCCTATGCAGCGCGTTATGTCGCCAAGAACATCGTCGCGGCAGGCCTCGCCGACCGATGCGAGATCCAGGTCTCCTACGCGATTGGCGTCGCGCAGCCGACCTCGATCACCGTCGAGACCTTCGGCACGGGCCGCGTGAGCCAGGACCGGCTCGAGTCCCTGGTCCGCGCGCATTTCGACCTGCGCCCCTACGGCATCGTGAAGATGCTCGACCTCGTGCACCCCATGTACCGCCGCACGGCGGCCTACGGCCACTTCGGCCGCGAGCCCGCCCATGTGACCTACAAGTGGAAGGAATTCATCGGCGGCAAGAAAGTCGAGAAGAGCGAGTCGTTCACGGCGTTCACCTGGGAGAAGACCGACAAGGCCGAGGCCTTGCGCAAGGACGCTGGACTGAAATAGGGGACATTCTCCTTTTCGAAAGGGGACATTCTCCTTTTCGCACAGTCAACAGCGAAAAGGAGAATGTCCCCTTTCGAAAAGGAGAATGTCCCCTATTTCGGAATGCCCCTTTCTCTTGCCCCTCGCCGCGCCCCGGAGCAGAATGCCGCCCTCGCCTGAGGAGCGCTGCAACGGGCCCGTCCCGCCAGGCTCAGGCCATGGGTGATTCCAACCGCGCTCGCTGACCTCCGTGCAGGTCGGGCGAGCGAATCCAGACTGAAGATTCCAGCCCGAACTCGCGGTCAACGAGAGGACCGATCGATGAACGCCGTCGTATCGAAGACACGCGACCAGGACTACGTGGTGGCCGACCTGTCGCTCGCCGACTGGGGCCGCAAGGAAATGGCCATCGCCGAGACCGAGATGCCGGGGCTCATGGCGATCCGGCGGGAGTACGAGGCCGCAAAGCCGCTCGCCGGCGCCCGGATCGCGGGTTCGCTGCACATGACGATCCAGACCGCCATGCTCATCGAGACGCTGAAGGCGCTCGGTGCCGAGGTGCGCTGGGCCTCGTGCAACATCTTCTCGACGCAGGATCATGCAGCGGCCGCGGTCGCCGCGAACGGCACGCCGGTCTTCGCCTACAAGGGCGAGTCGCTCGACGAGTACTGGGAATTCACCCACCGTATCTTCGAGTGGCCGGGCGAGCGGATGGCCAACATGATCCTGGACGACGGCGGCGACGCGACGTTGCTGCTCATGCTGGGCGCGACGGCCGAAAGCGACCCGTCGGTCCTCGCCCATCCGACCAACGAGGAGGAGACCGCTCTCTATGCTGCGATCCGCAAGCGCCTCGACTCGCAGCCGGGCTGGTACTCGAAGCGCCTCGCGCAGGTGAAGGGTGTCACCGAAGAGACGACCACGGGCGTCAAGCGGCTCTACGAGTTCGCCCGCAAGGGCGAACTGCCCTTCCCGGCCATCAACGTCAACGACTCCGTGACCAAGTCGAAGTTCGACAACCTGTACGGCTGCCGCGAGTCGCTCGTGGACGCGATCAAGCGCGCCACGGACGTGATGGTCGCCGGCAAGGTCGCGGTCGTGTGCGGCTATGGCGACGTCGGCAAGGGCTCGGCCGAGTCGCTGCGCGCCCTCTCCGCGCAGGTCTGGATCACCGAGATCGACCCGATCTGCGCGCTGCAGGCCGCGATGGAGGGCTTCAGGGTCGTGACGCTCGACGAGGCCTGCGCGCAGGCCGACCTCTTCGTCACCGCCACCGGCAACGTGAACGTGATCACCCACGACCACATGCGGCGCATGAAGCACCAGGCCATCGTGTGCAACATCGGCCACTTCGACAGCGAGATCGACATCGCCTCGCTCAAGCAGTACCGCTGGGAGAACATCAAGCCGCAGGTGGATCACGTGATCTTCCCGGACGGCAAGCGATTGATCATCCTCGCCGAGGGACGGCTCGTGAACCTCGGCTGCGGCACGGGCCATCCGTCCTTCGTGATGTCGAATTCGTTCACGAACCAGGTGCTCGCGCAGATCGAGCTGTTCGTGCACGGCTCGAAGTACGACAAGCAGGTCTACGTGCTGCCGAAGCACCTCGACGAGAAGGTGGCGAAGCTGCACCTCGAGCGCATCGGCGCGCAGCTCACGACCTTGAGGCCCGAACAGGCGGCCTACATCGGCGTGCCGGTCGAGGGTCCGTTCAAGACCGACCACTACCGCTATTAGCGTTTCCTCGCCAGGGTCAGGCCGTCCCCGATCGGCACGAGACTCAGGTCGATGCGGGCGTCCGAATGCAGGCGCTCGTTGAAGTGACGCATCGTCACGGTGTCAGCCTCGGCGTTTTCCGGGTCGGCAACGCGGCCGGACCAGAGCGTGTTGTCGACCGCAATGAGGCCACCGGTACGCAGGAGGCGCAGCACGCGCTCGAAGTAGTGGCCGTAGTTCTCCTTGTCCGCGTCGATGAACGCGAAATCGAAGCGACCCTCTTCGCCCGCAGCGATCAGGGCATCGAGGGTCTCGAGCGCCGGCGCGAGGCGCAGGTCCACCTTGTGCTCGACGCCCGCGGCCCGCCAGTGGCGCCGTGCGATCGAGGTCCAGCGCTCGCTCACGTCGCAGGCGATGATGCGGCCGTCGTCCGGCAGCGCAAGCGCCGTCACGAGCGACGAGTACCCGGTGAACACGCCGATTTCGAGGCAGCGCCGGGCGCCCATGAGCTGCACCAGCAGGGCCATGAACTGCCCCTGCTCCGGCGCAATCTGCATGTTGGCCGACGGGTCGGCGGCGGTCTCGTCCCGCAGCGCGCGCAACGCCGCAGACTCACGCAAAGACACGGACAGCAGGTACTCGTGCAGCGTATCCGTGAGCGGGATCGTGCGTCGACTCATGGTTCATACTCCGGGCGAGCGATGGGGCCTGAGCGTTTACGGGCCGGGCGGTCGCGATTAACGTAGCGAACGTCGGCCGACAAAGCCACGTATTTCCGGCACCCTTGAACGAAGGCGAACCCGGTACCCATCGATGCGCCTGCTGCAATTCACCGATACACACCTGTTCGCCGCTCCCGACGGCCAGCTGCACGGAGTCACGACGCTGCGCAGCCTCGAGGCCTGCCTGGCCCATGCGCGGCGCCGGCACCTGCCGGCCGACGCGATCCTCGTCACGGGCGATCTCGTGCAGGACGAGCCGGACGGCTATGGTGCGCTGGAGCTGCTGCTCGATGGATTCGGGGCGCCGGTCCTCCTGGTGTCGGGGAACCACGACCGCCCGGACGAGCTGCGCCGCAGG
>JAGOXN010000029.1:12867-16690 GCA_018059685.1 Steroidobacteraceae bacterium
CACGGGCGATCTCGTGCAGGACGAGCCGGACGGCTATGGTGCGCTGGAGCTGCTGCTCGATGGATTCGGGGCGCCGGTCCTCCTGGTGTCGGGGAACCACGACCGCCCGGACGAGCTGCGCCGCAGGTTCCGTCACGGCCCGTTCCAGGTCGGTGGAGTCCTGACGCTCGCCCGCTGGACGGTCGTGATGCTGGACACCTGGTACGCGGAATCTGCGCGGGGCGAAGGCCGGCTCGGTACACGGGCATTGCGCGCGCTCGATGCCGAGCTCGAGGCCGCCAAGGGCCGGAACGCGCTCGTGTGCCTGCACCATCCGCCGGTGCGCATGGACACGGCGGGACTCGACGGCCTCGGCCTCCTGGACGCCGGGGAATTCCTCGCGGTGCTCGCCCGGCACCCGAACGTGCGCGGCGTCGCCTGGGGTCATGCCCACCAGGCGCTGGACCGCTACCGAGGACAAGCACGGTTCATGTGCACGCCATCCACGTGTTTCCAGTTCAAGCCCCGCGTCGATGGCTTCGTCAAGGACGACCGCCCGCCGGGTTATCGCGTCATCGACCTGCTGGACGACGGGGGCATCGCCTCGGAAGTCGTCTGGCTGGAGGGCTACGGCGCATGAGTCGCAGCGCCTGCGTCGTCGTCTCCTGCCTGTCGCTGGCCGCCGGAGCATCCGTCCACGCCAAGGACCAGCACGCGCTCTGGACCGTCGAGGGCCGGCACAACACCGTCTACCTGCTCGGGTCCATCCACGTCCTGCGACCGGACGACGGCGGGCTGCCGCCGGTGGCCGACGCCGCCTACCGGGACGCCGAGCAGCTGGTCATGGAGATCGACATGGACGATCCCGCCGGCACGGATCCGGGCACCATGCTCGAGGCGATGCAGCGCATGGCCTTGCTGCCGGACGGACAGAGCCTGCGCGAGGTCCTGGGCGCGGACTACGCGACGGTCGCCGAACGTGCGCACGCGGCGGGCCTGGACCTGCAATTGATGGACCGATTCGCACCCTGGTTCGTGGCTACGACGCTGCTGCAGCTCGAACTCGCCAAGCGGGGCTTCTCGCCTGAATTCGGCATCGAGCAGACCCTCGCGGCGCGCGCGGTCGCGGACGGCAAGCCGATCCTGGGCCTCGAAACGGCCGAGCAGCAGTTTGCGGTGCTCGCGGGCCTCACGTTGCCGCAGCAGAAACGCTTCCTGACGATGACGCTCGACGACGCGTCGCAGATCGACGTCGAACTCGCCGAGCTCCTGCGCGCCTGGCGGTCAGGCGACACCGGGACCCTCGCGCAGCTGCTCGAGCGCGAGTTCGACGACTTTCCGGATCTCTACCGACCGCTCACCGAGGATCGCAACCGTGCCTGGGTAGGCCGCCTCGAGGAGCTCCTCGACGATCGCGACGACTATCTCGTGGTCGTCGGTGCGCTGCACCTCGTCGGGCGCAACAGCGTGATCGAACTGCTCGAGAAACGCGGTTTCGAGGTGCGCCAGCAGTAGCGGTCAGCGCAGGGCGACGCCGAGGGCCGAATACGCGAGCCACGTTGCGGCCAGACCGCCGGCGAGCGAGGTCGCGACGTAGGCCACGGCCGCGCCCGTCTCACCACGCTGCACGAGCAGCAGCGTCTCGAGCGAGAACGCCGAGAAAGTGGTGAAGCCACCGAGTACGCCCACGACGAGGAACGTCCGGAGGTCCTGCAGGTCGTGGATCCGGCCGGGCGGCGCGAAGAGCGCGCCGAGCGCACCGACCGCGAGGCTGCCGGCGAGGTTCACGACCAGCGTGCCCCACGGAAAGTGGGTGCCGAGGCTGCGCGCGACCTGCGTCGAAACATACAACCGTGCGCCGCCGCCGAGTGCGCTGCCGAGCATGACCCAGGCATAGGCGAATGCGGGCAGGCTGGAGTTCACGGTCGTCACCCGAGGCGAAAGAGACGGACCGGCATGGTACGGGCGCCGCGACGCGCCTTGCTAGACTAG
Source organism: Steroidobacteraceae bacterium (assembly GCA_018059685.1). Taxonomy (GTDB): domain Bacteria; phylum Pseudomonadota; class Gammaproteobacteria; order Steroidobacterales; family Steroidobacteraceae; genus RPQJ01. Next base: position 14,839 of record JAGOXN010000029.1, read on the forward strand.
CAAGCCGCCGCACGACCCCGGAGTCCGCCCGTGAGTCTTTTTGCCGAAGCCTGCAAGTACATCCCCGGCGGCGTGAATTCGCCCGTGCGCGCCTTCCGGGGCGTCGGCGGCGAGCCGATCTTTTTCGCACGGGCGCAAGGGCCGCACGTGTGGGCCGCGGACGGACGGAAGTTCATCGACTACGTCGGATCCTGGGGCCCCATGATCCTGGGCCATGCCGACCCGTCCGTGATCCGCAGCGTGCAGGAGACCGCGGTGAACGGCCTCTCGTTCGGCGCTCCGACCGAGATCGAGACCGTGCTCGCCCACAAGCTCGTCGAGCTGGTGCCATCCATCGAACTGGTGCGCATGGTCAGCTCGGGTACCGAGGCGACGATGAGTGCCATCCGTCTCGCGCGTGGCTACACGAAGCGCAACCGGATCATCAAGTTCGAGGGCTGTTACCACGGCCACTCCGATTCGCTGCTCGTGAAGGCCGGCTCGGGCGCGCTCACCCTCGGCGTCCCGACTTCGCCCGGCGTGCCGCCCGAGCTGGCGGCGCACACGGTCACCCTGTCCTATAACGATTCCGGCCAGGTTCGCGAGGCGTTCCGCGGCATCGGCACCGACGTTGCCTGCATCATCGTCGAGCCGGTGGCCGGCAACATGAACTGCATCCCGCCCGAGCCCGGCTTCCTCGAGACGCTCCGGGAGGAATGCACGCGGCACGGCGCGGTGCTGATCTTCGACGAGGTGATGACGGGGTTCCGGGTGGCGCGCGGCGGCGCGCAGGAGCTCTATGGCATCCGGCCCGACCTGACCACGCTCGGCAAGATCGTCGGCGGCGGCATGCCGGTGGGCGCCTTCGGCGGCCGGCGCGAGATCATGCAGCACATCGCGCCACTCGGTCCCGTCTACCAGGCCGGGACACTGTCGGGAAATCCGGTCGCCATGGCCGCCGGCCTCGCCACCATTACCGGACTCGAGGCGCCCGGCTTCCATTCGAAGCTCGCACGTGCCACCGAGCGACTCGTGCGTGGAATCGCCGCGGCGGCGCAACAGGCGGGCGTGCCGCTCCGCACCAACCACGTGTGCGGAATGTTCGGCCTTTTCTTCACCAGCGCCGTCCGTGTCACTTCGTACCAGGAGGCCACCCACTGCGACGTCGAACGGTTCAAGCGCTTCTTCCACGGCATGCTGGCCGAGGGCGTGTATCTCGCGCCTTCGGCATTCGAGGCGGGCTTCGTCTCGGCCGCGCACACCGACGTCGAGATCGACGCGACGATCGAAGCGGCACGGCGCGTGTTCGCGCGCATCTGACGCGCGCGAGCAGACGACCGGAGCCCGTGCCCGGCCGAGACCCGTCTGGCACCGCCCCAGCACATGCATCGCTATCGCGCCGACATCGACGGACTGCGCGCCGTGGCAATCGTTCCCGTCGTGCTGTTCCACGCGGGCCTCGATTCATTCCGCGGTGGGTTCGTCGGCGTCGACGTGTTCTTCGTCATCTCTGGATTCCTGATCACGGGCCTGATCCTGCCGGAAGTCGAGCAGGGCACGTTTTCCATCGCCGGGTTCTACGAGCGTCGCATCCGCCGCATCCTGCCAGCGCTGTTCGCAGTCCTGGCCTTCGCCTCGGCCGTCGCCACGTGGATCCTGCTGCCCGGCGATCTCGTGGCATTCGGTCGCAGCGCCCTGGCGACCGCCCTGTTCACCTCGAATTTCGTCTTCTGGCAGGAATCGGGTTATTTCGCCAGTGCCGCGGAGGAGATGCCGCTCCTGCATACCTGGTCGCTCGCGGTCGAGGAGCAGTTCTACATCCTCTTCCCGCTCGGCCTGCTGCTCGTGGCGCGGCGACTCGGCCGGCGCTACC
>JAGOXN010000030.1 GCA_018059685.1 Steroidobacteraceae bacterium
CACTAGTGTAGTGTCTCGTAAATGTCTATGCGGTACTGGCCGGCTGCGCCAGCGTGGCACGAGCGCGCTGGATTTTGGCCAGGATCTCCTCGCCCCGGGCGCGCCAGCGATACGGTTTGGGATCGAGATTGCGTTCGGCCAGGTAGGATTCGATCTGGCGGGTCAGCTCGCGCACGCTCTGAAAGCTCCCCTCGCGCAAGGAGTCCTCGCTCAGGTCGCGGAAGAAACGCTCGACGAGGTTCAGCCAGGAGCTGGAGGTTGGGACGAAGTGCATGTGAAAGCGCGGATGGCGGGCGAGCCAGCGTTTGACCTTCGGGTGCTTGTGAGTGCTGTAGTTGTCGGCGATCAGGTGCAGGCTCAATTCGGCGGGCGTCTCGCGATCGATCCGGCGCAGGAACGCCAGCCACTCCAGATGCGTGTGTCGCGGGGCGATGCGACTGATGATCTTGCCATCCAGGTAGGAGAGAGCGGCAAACAGCGTGATCGTGCCGTGGCGGACATAGTCATGGGTGCGGGTGCGCACGTGGCCGATCCCGAGCGGCAGCCCGGGCTGCGTGCGCTCGAGGGCCTGGCACTGGGACTTCTCGTCACAGCACAGCACCAGCGCTCGATCCGGCGGATTGAGGTACAGTCCGATGACGTCCCAGAACTTGCTCTCAAACTGCGGGTCGCGGGAGAGCTTGAAGGTCTGGATCTGATGCGGCTTGAGATCATTGTCACGCCAGATCCGCTGCACGCTCGCCGGCGAGATGCCGGCATGCCCGGCCATCGTCCGTACGCTCCAGCGCGTGCGTCCGGGTGGTGGTCGCACCGCCTCGGCTACCACGCGCTCGACCGCCGCGGGCGCCAGCGTGCTCTTGCGGCCGCGGCCCTTGGCGTCGCCGAGCCCCGCCAGCCCGCTGCGCCGGAACCGACGCTCCCACAACGCCACCACCGGGCGATTGACCCCGACCTGCGCGGCGGTGCGCTCTTGGCTGACGCCCGCGGCGCGCAACAACACGATGCGAGCCCGGCGCACCAGACGCTGTGCCGTGGTCGGCGCCTGCACCCACCGCGTGAGCTCGCGCTTCTGCTGCTCGCTCATCTCCAGTGTGGACACCGGTTTGGCCATCTGCGGAATCCTCGCTCAACGCCCGAGCCAAGGATACCGCCGGGACCTTCATACGTATAGTCATTTACGAGACACTACACTAGCGACTGATGGCAGGGTGCGTCCACCCGTCACCACATCGTAACGCGATCCTTCGGGTCGACCCACATCTTGTCGCCGGCGCGAATGCCGAACGCGTCGTAAAAGGCCGGCTGGTTGCTGGGCGGTGCGACCATCCGGTACGCGCCGGGCGGGTGCGGATTCGTGGCCGCAAACGTGCGCAGCAATTCCGGCTGGATCTTCTCCGCCCACAACTGCGACCAGGCAGCGAAGCAGCGCTGATCCGTGCTGAGGCCGTCGATCGCGCGGTTTTCCTGCGGATTGGCCTGCAGGTGCTTCTGCAGCGCGCGGTGCGCAAGCATCAGCCCGCCGATGTCGGCGAGGTTCTCGCCGGCGGACAGATTGCCGTTCAGGTGCACGCCCGGCAACACCTCGTAGGCGTTGCCCTGGTTGATCAGGTTCTTCGAGCGCGCGTCGAATGCCGCGATGTCGGCCGGCGTCCACCAGTCACGAAGCGCACCGTTGGCGTCGAACAGGCGACCCATGAAATCGAGGCTGTGCGTGAACTCGTGGCCGATCGCGGCGCCGAGCGTGCAGTACTTGACGACGGCGTCCGCCTTCGGGTCGTAGATTGGCGGCTGCAGGATCGCGGCCGAGATCTCGATGCCGTTCATGTCGGGTGAGTACCCGGCGTTGACGGAGGAGGGCAGTCCATTCTCAGGGTCGGAGAATCCATCGGGTGCTGGTGGCGAGCCGAGGCGCGCCAGCTTGCGGCGCACCGCGAACTCGTTCAGCCGCATGGCGTCGCCGAAGTAATCGTCGCGCCTGACGTCGACGGGCGAGTAGTCGATCCACTTGTCCGGGTAGCCGACCACGATCTTGATCTTGTCGATCTTTTCGAGCGCGTAGCTCTTCGTCGGCGCCGTGAGCCAGGTGTTCTGCTCCAGCCGCTGACGGAACTCGGCGCGGACATTTTTCAACAGCGCTTCGGCATCGCTGCGACTCTGCGCCGGGAAGTAGCGCCCGGCATACAGCTGACCAAGGTTGTGACCCTGGGTGTGCGCAATCGCATTCGCGACCAACTGCTCGCGTTTCGGCAGTTCGGCCTGGCCAGTCAGCGCACGGGTGAGCGGTGCCTGCGCATCGGCGAACGCCGGGGACAGGTAGGGCGACATCAGTCGCAAGGCCTCCCACTGCAGGTAATCCTTGATGTCCGAGAGCGGATACTCGGCGAGCACCGCGTTGCGCTCCTTCATCGCGTCGACCTCGGACACCATCAGGTTGCCGCCGGTCGGAAGCCCCAGGGCCTGGAAATACGCGTCCAGGTCGAGGTTGCTGAAGGCCGCCTTGATGTCGGCGTACGGCCGCGTCTGATAGGTCGCGTTGAAATCGCGCTTCTGCTCCTCCGTCCACTTCTTGCCGGCGATGCGCGTCTCGATCGCCAGCACCTTGGCTGCGCGAGCCTTCGCCTGCTCCGCCGGCACGCTGGCCAGCACCAGGGAGTCCGTGACCGCCAGAGCATACGCCGCTCGCACCGCTGCCAGGTCGGCCTCCAGGTAGTCATCCCGCGCGGGCAGCGTGAGGTCCGGGTCGATCACCGACACGACATACGTGGTCGGGTCCCTGATATCCAGCGTCACCGAGACGTCCAGGAAGACAGGGTGATTGGCCAGCAGCGACAGCCGGGCCATTTCTTCGGCGAGCGCTTTCGAGTTGTCGATCTTCGCGATCCGCTCCCACTCCGGTTGCAGGGGCGTGGCGCCAAGCGCTGTCAGCCTTTCCACGGCCATGCCGGCCGCGTAGAAATCGCCGACCTGCTGCAGCGGCGTGCCCTTCTTGGCGTCTGGACTCTTCGTCGCCGCATCGACCAGCACGCTGGCGACCTGGTTTCCGACCTGCTTTTTTATCAGGCCCATTCCATCCAGGTTGCCGAGGTCGCCCGGTATCGTGGCCTTGTCCAGCCACTTGCCGGCCGCATATCGCCTGAAGTCCTGGCGGGGGTCGGCGCTCAGGTCCATCTTCGACACGTCGAAGCCCATCGGGAAGCCGAAGTTGTCGTAGACGTCGAGCGGGGGGGGCCGGAAGCGAACGGCGCCGTGCCATCGGCGTCGCCAGTGGGTGCGATCGCAAAGCTGAGCGCCGCGCACAGCGCAGCAGCGAGGTACTGGGAACGGCGTGACTGCGACATCAGAGCGTTTCCCTGCATTGGTCGTTGTCTTTGCGGTCCCTGCACTTTCTGCCAGAGCGGACCGAGTCTAAGCCTAGCACTACGTTTGCACAATCGCGTCGCCGACGGGTTGGACCGACGACGCGAATCAGTCGGCTAGCGAGCAGCTTCGGAACGGGATCCGTCCGTTCCTGGCCGAATCGAGACGGTCGGGAACGGGTGCGAGCTGACGCTCGACGCCACTCACAGGGGGCGGCAGTCTTACCCGCCCTTTCGTCAAGAAATTCTGCACGTTTCAGCTGAAACGTCGCCGCGCAGGGCAGCGGCCGAATGCGCGGCAATCGCTACGACGCAGCGATGCGCTGCGCAAGCTCCCGGCCGTTGCGCGCGCAATCGTTCATCGCGATGCCGCGGTAGGCGTTGCAGTTGAGATACAGGCCCGGCGTCCGCCCGAGCCGCGCGAAGATCGCGTCGACCCTGGCGACGTGGCCCGGCGCATAGCTCGGAATGCCCTTGTCCCAGCGCTTCACGAAGGTCACGTCCGGGTCCTGGTCGATGCCCATCGTGTCGCGGATACCGGCGCGTGCCGCCGCGACGAGACGGGCTTCGTCCTGGTTCACGAGCTCCGGGTTGCGCTGCCCACCGATCATCGCGCGCACGCTCTTGCAGCCCTCGGGTGCGCGGTCCGGGAAGATGCTGCTGTCCCACAGCACGCCGAGGATCGGCTGGCGCGAGGCGGTCGTCGTGAGCAGCCCGAATCCGTCGAGCGGATCCCGCAACGAGCGATAACCGAAGCCGACGACCGCGATCGGCGAGTAGTCGAGCGCGGCAAGCTGCCGTGCGAGCTCGGCATCGATGTCCTTCAACATCTCGGCCGCAGCGAACGACGTCGAGCAGACCACGACACGGTCGACCTCGGCCGCGCCCTTCGTGGTGTGCACGCGGAAGCCTGTGCCCGCCCGCTCGACCGACTGTACGGGTTCGTCGTAATGCCACTCGGCAGGCGTGACCGACTCGAGGTGACGGATGAGCGTGCTGATGCCGGCCTTCGTGCTCGTGAGCACGCCGCCCGGCCCCGCTTCCTTCTTGCGCTTGGCGATCATGCCGCGGAACAGCCCGCCGTGATCGCGCTCGAGCGCCACGATCAGCGGAAACGCCGCTTTCACCGAGATCTTGTCCGGTGTCGAGCCGTAGATCCCGGCGGACATGGCGTCGAGGAAGACGTTCGTGAATGCGGGACCGAGCCGCCGATTGCCGAACTCGCGCAGGCTCTCGTCCGCGCCGTCACGACGCGCCGGCACGAAGAACTCGCCGAGCATGCGCAGCTTCTGCGGTACCGTCATGAGCCTCGACTGCGCGAAGAGCTTCGGTGACTCGGGCATGCGGAGCAGCTCGCCCGTGTAGATGTAGCGTTTGCGGGCGAGATCCGAGCTCGGCAGCAGCAGTGCGTCGCCGCCGCTGTCCTTCACGAGCTGCAGGCAATCGGGCTTGTTGGTCAGGAATCCGTTCCCGCCTGCCTCGAAGCGGAAGCCCTGCACGACTTCGGTGTGCAACGCGCCGCCGGGCCGCGAGTCCGCCTCGAAGATCACCAGATCCGTTTCGGGCCTCGCCCGCTTGAGATAGAAGGCCGTTGCGAGGCCGCTCAGGCCCGCACCCACGATGCCAACACGCATGTCTATTCCTTCGCTGCGGGCACGACCCCCGACAGGCCGCGGCATTGTGCCGCCCGCCGCCGGCCGCGACAGTCCGTGCAGACCGCAGGCAGCTTACGGAATCCCATGCGTTCCCCGCTATGCTTGCGGCCTGACATGGCCTCCCCGCTGCTCTTTCCCGTCGCGCTGCTCCAGGGACTATGGGTGCGCGCAACCACGCCTCGGTTGCCGGTGGCACGCGGCCGTCGCGGCCGGTTCGGCACCGGGCCGCGCCCCATCAGGGTCGTCGGTGTCGGCGATTCGATCATCGCGGGAGTGGGTGTCGAGACGCAGCAGCTCGCGCTCGTCGGTCACTTCGCGCGCCGGCTGCATGAGATCGAGGGCCGGCCGACCGTGTGGCGCCTGCACGGCTTCAATGGGGCAACTTCGGCCGGGATCAGGGAACGGATCGCACGCCACGTCGCAGATGCGGATGTCTACCTCGTGTCGGTGGGCGTCAACGATGCGGTGCGCGGGATCGATCCGGCGGCCTTTGCGACGAACCTGCGCGACCTGGTGAAGACCCTGCGCGGCAGGTCTCCGCACGCCACCGTCATCTTCGCAGGCATCCCGCCGCTCGAGAGCTTTCCCTCGCTGCCATGGCCGCTCGGGGCACTGCTCGGCGAACGGGGCCTGCGCCTGCAGGCCGCCGCCCGTGCGCTGTCGGAATCCAACGACTTCGTCTGTTTCAGTTTCCCGCCGCGGCTCGCGGAGGACACGTTTTCGCGCGACGGCTTTCATCCCGGGGCCGCCGCCTGCGACCGGTGGGCCGAGTGGCTGCTGGACGCGTGGCTCAGCTCGAGGCCGCCAGTTGCTCCCGGTGGTACAGCCGCGCCGCGACCAGCCACACGGCCGCCACCACGACGAGACCCGCCGCAAGGCTCGTCGCCCACTCGGGTGCCGTGATCGGCTCGCCGCGCAGGATGCGCAGGATCAGCTGGTTCTGGCCCAGGAACGGCACCGCGAGCATCCACGGCTGGGTCTTCACGGGTGCGACCATCAGGTACAGCGAGGGAATCACCGGCAGGAAGATGAGCAGCGGCAGGTAGCCCTGCGCCTCGCGATGGCTGCGCGCGAAGGCCGCGAGCGCCGTGAGCAGCGCCGCACCGAGCAGGGCCACCGGCAGCACCACGAGCAGCAGCCACCCGAGCGCGGCGAGCGGCACGTCGAACGACGCCTCGAAGCGTCCCGCCGGCAGCAGCTCGAACGCCAGCCGGTACATGAGCAGCGTGACGAGGACGATCGCGAGGGTGAACGCGGCGGTCGCGAGGATCTTGCCGCTGATGATGGCCTCGCGCGAGGCCGGCGTCGTGAGCAGCGGCTCGAGCGACTGCCGCTCGCGCTCACCCGCCGTCGCGTCGATGGCAAGCTGCATGCCGCCGATGAACGCGAGCAGAAGCAGCAGGTAAGGCAGCACCTGCTGGGCGAAGTCGAAGCGCGACTCGGGCGTCGCGACGTCGCGGCTGCCCACGAGCAGCGGGTGGCCGACGGCCGGGTGAATCCCGCGCGCAACCAGCCTGAGCGTCCCGACCTGCGAGGAATAGGTCTCGAGCAGCCCCCGCACGCGTGCAATCGAGGTGCCCGACTGCAGCGGCCGCGAGCTGTCGTATACGAGTTCGAGTCGCGCCGGCCGCCCCGCCCGCCAGTCGGCCGCGTAGGACGCGTCGATGCGCAGGATGACCTCGTGCTCCTGCGCGCGCACCGCCGCATCCGGGTTCGCGGGCGCCGCGACGACCTGCACGTCGTTTGCGCCGAGCCAGACGACGAGGTTGGGCGCCCGGTCGATGCCGACCACCGGCAGTTCGAGCGTGCCCTCGAGCTGCTCGGTCCGGCGACTGCTCTCGGCCGCGCTCACTCCTGCGAGGATCAGCGGCACCGCGAGCGGCATGACGATGAACGACACGAGCAGCATGCGCCGGTCGCGCAGCGCGTCGGCGAGTTCCTTGCGGAACACCGTCCAGAGCGGCCTCATGCCAGCAATCCCTCGCCGGAGCCGATCACCTTGACGAACGCATCCTCGAGATTCGACGTGCCAGCCTGCTCGCGCAAAGCGTCGGGCGTGCCGTCCGCGACCACCTTGCCGCGGGCGACGACCACGATGCGGTCGCAGAGCGCGGCCACCTCCTGCATGATGTGGCTCGAGAAGAGCACGCACCGTCCCTCGGCCCTGAGCGCCCGCAGGAAATCGCGCATCGCGCGCGTGGCCATCACGTCGAGGCCGTTCGTCGGCTCGTCGAGCAGCACGTTGCGCGGGTCGTGAACGAGAGCGCGTGCGATCGCGGTCTTGGTGCGCTGTCCCTGCGAGAACCCCTCCGCGCGGCGGTCCACGAAGTCCGCCATGTCGAGCGCCGCGGTGAGCTGGCCGGTCCGCGCCTCGATCGCGGCCTCCGCGAGGCCCTGCAGTCGCCCGAAGTACGCGATGTTCTCGCGCGCGGTGAGCCGCTTGTAGAGTCCGCGTGCATCGGGAAGCACCCCGAGTCGGGAACGTACCTCCGCCGGATTCTCCGCCGGGTCGAGCCCGTCGACGAGCACCCGCCCGCGATCGGGCCGCATCAGCGTGTAGAGCATGCGCAGCGTGGTCGTCTTGCCGGCGCCGTTCGGACCGAGCAGCCCGGTGATCGCGCCGTCCGCGGCGCAGAAACTGACTTCGTCCACCGCGACCACCTGCCGCAGCCCGCGGCCGAACGCCTTGCGCAGGTGCTGGGCCTCGATCATCGCGGGGCTCCGTTCACGGTTCCCACCCGTAGGCACCGGTGAACGGCGGCACATACGCCAGCCGGTCCAGGCAGCCCGGGTCGAGCCGACGCGGGTCGGCCGTCGCGACGAACTGCGCGATGAGGCGCGGCAGGCAGCCGGCGGTCATCACGTTGTGTCCCTGCCCCCGCGCGACGAGGTGCCGGCCGTTCGGCAGCGTGCGCAACACCTGCTCCCCGTAGCGCGGCGGCGTGACGGGGTCGAACTCGCCCGACAGCAGCAGCACGGGCGCGTCGCTGCGCACCGGGTCGTGGAAATCGCCCGGACGCGCCCCGCGCGGCCACACGGCGCACTGGGCCAGGAGCGCCTCGACGAACGAGGTCCCCATCAGGGTCGACGCGTCCGCGGGGTTCACTGCGAGGAGATCCGCATCCTCGCTGCAGAGCACCGCCAGCTCCATCCCGTGCATGATCTGCACGCCGACGAGGCTCTCGATCATGTGCCGCTGCGCGAGCAGCGTTTCCGGATGCCCGGCGGCCGCTTCGGCGAGCGTCATCGGCAACATGGCCGCGAGCTGCGGTACGTACGCATAGAGGCGCGCAACCCCGGAGATCGCGTCGGCGGTCAGTGCTTCCTCGCGCAGCTCGTGCGTGAGTGGATCGCGAAACTCGACGACGGGCGGATTCGCGCGCGAGCGCGCGAGCAGGTCCCGAAGGACGGCCATTGGCGCGCCGAAGCGGCTCGCGCACAGCGCGTCGTGGTCGCAGCGGGCGAGCTGCAGCGCGAGCGAGGCATCGAGGTTGCGCGCGTGTTCGGCGCCGAGCGCGAGCTCGGGCGGCACGACCCCGTCGAGAACGACCGTCCGCGTCCGCGCGGGATAGCGCCTCAGGTATTCCTGGGCGACGCGCGTGCCATAGGAGATGCCGACGAGGTTGACTCGTGCCGCGCCGATCGCCTGCCGCACGGCCTCGAGGTCGAGCACGGCGTCGCTCGTCGTGTAGTGACGGGGGTCGCCATCGAACTCCGCGAGACACTTCACGACAAGGCTTCGTGCTGCCTCGACTTCGCCCTGCCCGCCTTCCGTGGACGCGTTCCCGCCGGCGGACTCGACGCAGGCGAACGGATTCGATGCACCCGTGCCACGCTGGTCGACGAGCACCACATCACGCTCGCGCAGCAATTCACGAAACGCCCCGGCCACCGACGGGAACGATTCCCGCGCCGACTGCCCCGGCCCGCCCGCGAGCATGAAGACCGGATCGGGCTTCGCGCGCCTCGTGGCCGCCGGAACCACGGCGATGGCGAGGCGCAGCGTGCGACCCTCGGGCCGGGACCGATCCTCTGGAACCTCGACCGTCGTGCATCGCGCGGAGACCGTGACCGGCAGACCGGTCGACACGAGCGTGCAGGGATCGAACTCGAGTACGGGCGACGGCCCCGCGACCGGTACGTCCGTGCCTGCGCCGCAACCCGCCAGCAGGGCGGTCACGACCAGCGCTTGCAACCTTCGGTCCATGAACTCGACGTGCCCTGCAGGACGGTGGCGCAAACCCTAGCATGCCAGCGGGGCGTCCCGGCAGGCGGTTTTCGGCTACGATGCGCGTTCCATGCAGCGACTCCCTGCCGTCACGCGCTCGCTCCTGATCGCCAACGTCGCGATTTTCTTCGTCCAGATGCTCACCGGGAATCTCCTGATCGGCCCGTTTGCACTCTGGCCCGTGGCTTCGCCGCTGTTTCCGCAGGCCCCCGCCTTCCAGTTATGGCAGCTGCTGACCTACGGCTTCCTGCACGGCAGCCTGACCCACCTGGTGTTCAACATGTTCGCGCTCTACATGTTCGGCGGCCCGATAGAAGGGTTGCTCGGGCCGCGCCGCTACCTCGTCTATTACCTCGTCTGCGTCGTCGGCGCGGCCGTCGCGCAGCTCGTGGTGCTCGCCAACATGGACCGGCCGCCCGTGCCGACCGTCGGCGCCTCGGGCGGGGTCTTCGGCCTGCTGCTCGCCTTCGGCATGGCGTTCCCGCGCCAGAAGATCATGCTGATATTCCCCCCGATCCCGATGCAGGCGTGGCTCTTCGTCACGCTCTACGGCCTGCTCGAGCTGTACCTCGGCGTGACCGGTTCGGGCCAGGGCGTGGCGCACTTCGCGCACCTGGGCGGGATGGCGGCGGGCTACGTGCTGCTGACTCATTGGGCGCGCCAGCGGCGCGCGTGAATGCAGGGCAGGCCCGGAAGCAGGGCCTCAGGTTGCGCTACGACGCGACGATCGCCGGCACGCGGCGGGGAGGATGGAAATGGCGAGCAAGGGCAAGCGAGTGAGCCAGGCCGCGGCCGAGGAGGCCGTCCGGACCTTGTTGCGCTGGGCCGGCGACGACCCGGCGCGCGAAGGCCTCACCGAGACGCCGCGACGGGTGGTCGAAGCCTATCGCGACTGGTTTTCCGGCTACGCGGTCGATCCACGCGCGTACCTGCGCCGCACCTTCGAGGAGATCGCGGGCTACGACGAGATGGTCGTGCTGCGTGACATCGAGTTCGAGTCGCACTGCGAGCACCACATGGCGCCGATCATCGGCCGCGCGCACGTCGGCTACCTGCCGACGCAGAAGATCGTCGGCATCAGCAAGCTCGCCCGCGTCGTCGACGTGTATGCCCGCCGCTTCCAGGTCCAGGAGAAGATGACGGCGGAGATCGCGCGCTGCGTCAACGAGGTGCTGCGGCCGCGCGGGGTCGGGGTCGTCATCGAAGCCGCCCACGAATGCATGACCACCCGCGGGATCCACAAGCGCGGCGTCTCGATGATCACGAGCAAGATGCTCGGCACGTTCCGCAATGACGCACGCACGCGCAGCGAGTTCCTCACCTTCATCGACATCAGGGACCGGCGCTAGGAGTCGCCGCATGGCCCGCAAGCGCCCGGTACGCGACGGCGGCACGGTGGTGGTGCTCGAGCACCGCTCGTCCATCCTGGCCGACAATCCGCTCGGCGATCCTCACGTGCGCCGGCTCGCGGCCTGGTTGCCGCACGAATACGACCGGCGCGGGAGCGGCCCGGGCCGGCGCTTCCCGGTCCTCTACGACCTCGTCGGCTTCACCGGCTCCGGCATCGCGCACCTGAACTGGAAGCCCTTCAGCGAGAATGTCGCCGAGCGCGCAGCGCGGCTGGTGCGCGACGGAGCCATGGGCCCGGTCATCATCGTGTTCCCGGACTGCTTCACCGCGCTCGGTGGCAACCAGTACGTCAACTCCTCCGCGCTCGGCAACTACGCCGATTACCTGCTCGAGGAAATCATCCCGTTCGTGGACCGCGAGTTCCGCACGCTCGCCTCGCGCAGGCACCGCGGCTGCTTCGGCAAGTCCTCGGGCGGCTACGGCGCGATGATCCACGGCATGAAGTACGCGAGCCACTGGGGCGCGATCGCCAGCCATTCGGGCGACGCGTACTTCGACTTCGTGTATCGCGCCGACTGGCCGAACACGCTCAACGAGCTCGCGAAGTACCGCCGGCCGGCGCGCAGGTCCGGACCCCAGCCGCCACCGCGCCGCTCGGCCACCGGGCGTCGGCTGGCCCGCGGACTCGACGACGGGCGCGTTCAGCGGTTTCTCGAAGCCGTGTGGAAGAAGCCCAAGCTCTCGCACGCGGAGGGCCACGCGATCATGAACGTCTGCATGGCGGCGACCTACGACCCGGACCCGCGGGCACCGCTCGGCTTCCGGCTGCCGTTCCACCTCGACAGCGGCGAGTTGATCGAGGAGCGCTGGGCACGATGGCTCGAGCACGACCCGGTGCACCTCGTGCGACGCCATGCGCGCAACCTGCGCAGGCTCGCGGGGATCTACCTCGACTGCGGCTGGCGCGACCAGTACCAGATCCATTTCGGCACCCGGCAACTCGCGCATCGCCTCGCGGCGGCCGGCATCGCGCATCGGTACGAGGAATTCGACGACGACCACTCCGACGTCGACTATCGCATGGACTCGAGCCTGCCCTTCCTGTACCGCGCGCTGCGGCCGTGAACCGGCCGCGTCTCGGTCTCGCGCTCGGCAGCGGCTCGGCGCGCGGCTGGGCCCACATCGGCATCATTCACGCGCTCGTGGAACGCGGCTTGCGGCCGGAGGTGGTCACGGGTGCCTCCGTCGGCGCCCTCGTCGGCGCCGCATGTGCCGCCGGCACGCTCGACGCGCTCGAGCAGTGGGTCTGCGCGCTCACGCAACGCGACGTCTGGCATCTCGTCGACACGACGTTCCGCGGTGGTGGAGTCATGACGGGCAACAGGCTGATGGAAGCCATTGCGGCGCAGGTTGGTGACCCGCGCATCGAGCAACTCGCGCTCGCCTACGGCGCGGTCGCCACCGACCTCTACACCGGCGAAGAGGTCTGGATTCGCGAAGGCCCGGTCATGAGTGCCGTGCGCGCTTCGAGCGGGCTGCCGGGACTGTTCACGCCGACGTGGCATGGGGACCGCTGGCTGGTCGACGGCGGCGTCGTGAATCCCGTCCCGGTGTCGCTCTGCCGGGCGCTCGGGGCGGAGGTGGTGATCGCCGTGGACCTGAGCCGCTCGGTGACACTGGCGGCGATGCGCGCGAAGCAGGACGCCAACAACCGCAAGCCGTCGGCGGCGCCGCAGGCGAGCGCGGAGGGTGCTGCGGTCCTGAGCAGATGGTCCGGCCTCGTCGACGGCCTCGTCGAGTCCTTCCGCGGGCGGCACAACCAGCCGGGGTTGCTCGAGACGATGACGAGTGCCGTGAACATCATGCAGGACCGCATCACGCGCAGCCGGCTCGCCATCGACCCGGCGGATCTGGTGCTGCGGCCGGACCTGCCCGACTTCCAGCTCATGGACTTCCACCGCGCGCGCGAGGCGATCGACGTCGGCCGCGCCCACGTCGAGCGCATCGCGCCCCAGCTCGAGCCGGTCGCAGCGCTCCTCCGGGCGAGCGACTGAGGCGAGCCGCCGGTTCCGCTGCTTGGATCTCGTCGAAATCCATCGCGCCGCGAGCCGGGCCTCCTGCGACGAGCGTGCGTTCGTGCTGCACGCGGTCGGCATCGCCAGCGAGACGGCCTGGAACGGACACGACTGGGGACTGTGGGTCGCGGCCGCTGATCGCGCGGCGGCGCTCGCGCAGCTCGAACGATACGCGCGCGAGAACCCGCCGCGCCGGACGCCCGCGCCGCCCGAGGCACTGCATCGCGCCGCATGGCTCGGCTCGCTCGCCTACGTGGCGGTGCTGCTCGCGGTCGGCTATATGGCGGGCCATGTTGCGTTCGGTTACGACTGGTTCGAGGCCGGCGCCCATCGCGCAGGCGCGATCCGCGATGGCGAGGCCTGGCGCGCGATGACCGCCCTGACACTGCACCTCGACGTCGGCCACCTGCTCGCGAACCTCGGCTTCGGGTCGGTGTTCGGCCTCCTTGCGGGCCAGTTGCTCGGGCCCGGTATCGCCTGGGCCACGGTGCTCGCTGCCGCGGCCAGCGCGAATTTCCTGAATGCATACCTCCAGCCGGCCGGGCATTCCTCCATCGGCGCGTCGACCGCGGTCTTCGCCACACTGGGGCTGCTGGCCGCCTACGCCTGGCGACGCCGCGCGGGGGACGGCGGGCGCTGGGCGTATCGCTGGGCGCCGCTGGTCGCGGGAATCATCCTGCTCGGATTCACCGGCGCAGGCGGCGAGCACACGGACGTGCTTGCCCACCTTTCGGGCTTCGCGTTGGGCACGATCGCCGGCGTGGCTCACGCGACCTGGCACAGTCCGCGCGGCCGGGTTGCACAACTCGTGGCGGGCGCCCTCGCGCTCGGCGCGATCGGTGTCGCATGGGCCGTCGCACTCGCCGCGACGTCCCGCTGACTCAGACCGTCACGCGCACCTGGCCTCTGGACACCGTGACCTTGTAGGTCCTGAGTGCCTTCTCCCCGCGGACCACGTTCAGGAGCTGGATGCCCGGCGGAAAATTCGCCCAGTCGACGACCTCGCCCGTGCGGATGTCGAAGCGGGCGTGGTGGAACGGGCACTGCACCTTGCAGTCATCGAGGATCCGGCCCCGCGCCAGCGGCGCGAAGACGTGCGTGCAGTTCGCCTGCGTCGCATAGAAACCGTCCTCGAGGTGATAGACGACGATTTTCTCGCCGCCCGCGGTAAAGGCCTTCATTCGGCCCTTCCCGATGTCCTCGGTGCGGCACACGGTATGCATCGCCATGGCTGGATCCTTCGGTGCCGGAAGCGCCTGCCAGTCTAGCCGCGCCGCGCTGCCGAGGCGAGCCGAAGCCGGTATGCTCGCCCGATGGCGCTGCTGCATCTCACCGACGACGAGATCCGCACCTGGACGCGTGAGCAGAAGGACCGCTGGTGGTTCGACAAGGTGTTTCGCGGCGACATGCCGCAGCTCACGCTGCGCTCGGCGCTCACGGGTTTCCTGCTCGGTGGGGTCCTGAGCGCGACCAACCTCTACGTGGGCGCCAAGACCGGCTGGACGCTCGGCGTGGGCCTCACCTCCGTGATCCTCGCGTTCGCGATCTACCGCGTGTTCTCGCGCCTCGGCGCGCGCGACATGACCATCCTCGAGAACAACTGCGTGCAGTCGATCGCGACCGCCGCGGGCTACATGACGATGCCCCTCACCTCGGGCCTCGCCGCCTACATGTGGGCGACGAACAGCGTCCTGCCGTGGTGGCAGATCGCCTGCTTCACGATCGTGCTGTCGGTGCTCGGCGTACTGGTCGCCTTCCCGATGAAGCGCAGATTCGTCAACGACGAGCAGCACCCGTTCCCGGAGGGGCGCGCCTGCGGCGTCGTGCTCGATGCGCTCTACGAGAATGCGACGGCAGCAGCCGGCCTCGTCAAGGCCCGCGCGCTCGCCGTGGCGGCCGCGGTGGCGGGCAGCGTGGGCTTCGTCTCCGGCGAGAACTACATGAAGCTGGTGCAGGAGAGGTGGCTGGGACTTTCGGGCTCCTGGCACCTGCCCGTGAGCCTCGACGCCTGGTATTACTCGCTCGTCGAGAAGGGGCTCGCGCCCCTGCCGCGACTCGCCGGCGTCGACATCCGCCAGCTCGCGCTGTCGCCCACGCTCGACTTCGCGATGATCGGTGCGGGAGGTCTCATGGGCATCCGCGCGGCGGCGAGCCTGCTCCTCGGCGCCGTGCTCAATTTCGCGGTCGTGACACCGGCGATGATCGCGCTCGGCGAGATCGAGCCGCGTGCCGGCTCCGTCGCCGAGGGCACGGCCCTCTTCGGTCGCGTCCACATCCTGAACACCTGGGCCCTGTGGTGGGGCATCGCGATGATGGTGGTCGCGGCGATGGTCGCGCTCTTCGCGCGTCCCGAAGTGTTCGTCGAGGCCCTGCGTGCGCTGCGCGCTCGTCGTGGCGCGGCCGCCGGCTCCGACGTGCTGCAGGACATCGAGTTGCCGCTGCCGGTCTCCTGGATCGGGGTGCCGATCGTCGGTGCGGCCGGCGTCTGGATGACCCACGCGTGGTTCGGCGTGGACTGGCTGCTCGGCGCGCTCGCGATTCCACTCATCCTCGTACTGGCGCTGATCGCCGCGAGCAGCACGGCACTCACCGGCATCACGCCCACGGGGTCGCTCTCCAAGATCCCGCAGTTCACTTTCGGCGCGATCGATCCACGCACGCCGGCACCGAACCTGATGACGGCCGTGATGTGCTCGGAGGTGGCGAGCAACGCCTCGAACCTGCTGATGGACATCAAGCCGGGCTACATGCTCGGCGCCAAGCCGCGCCAGCAGGCGATCGGCCACGTCATCGGCATCGTCGCCGGCGCGCTGGCCGCCACGCCACTTTACTTCCTGCTGTTCGGACTCGCCGATTTCGACCCGCTGGCGGGCAGGACGGTCGCGGACACGATGGTGAGCGAGAAATTCGCTTTCCCCGCGGCGCTGCAGTGGAAAGGCGTCTCGGACCTCGTGACCGCGGTCTTCGGTGGTACCGGGGGTACCGTGCTCACGACCTCGATCCTGTGGTCGATGGCGATCGCCGGGTTCGCGGCGCTGGTCATGGAGGTGCTGCGTATCCGCACGGGTGGGCGCTTCCCGCTCTCCCCGCTCGCGATCGGCCTCGGCGTCGTGGTGCCGCCCGACTCGACGCTCATGATGTTCGTCGGCTCGGCGTTCTTCTGGCTGGCGGGCCGGCGTCTCGCGGATCGCCCGCAGTCGCGGGCCCACCTGTTGTGGGTCGACTCGCAGGAACCGATCTGCGCCGGCCTGATCGCGGGCGCGGCGATCGTCGGCATCGGTGACGTCCTCGTGCGGGTCTTCGTGTTCGGTTGAGCCCGGCGGCGACTGGCGCGGCAACCGCAACTGGCGTAGCTTACGGCGCGACTGGGGTAAGAGGGGGAATCTCCATGCCAGGCGACAGTCCGAGGCTGCGCTATCACTGCGTCACCGTAATCCCGGGGGATCATTCCTGCTTCGCGGCACGCGAGATGAAGGGCATCCGGATTCTCTCCGCCGAGGCGCCGCGCCTGCCGCTCGAGACCTGCGACCATCCGTCGGAGTGCGACTGTACCTACAAGCACTTCGACGACCGGCGCGCCGGGCCCCGCCGTGCCTCGGAGCGCGGCATGCTGGCAAACCCATGGCCGAACACCGAGCGACGCAACCGGAGCCGACGGGGTCGCCGCGAGACCGACTTCGATTAGGCGAGTCGCGCGCGGAAGCGCAGGTACTCGTCCAGAACGCGACCGGGTTCTTCGAACTGGGGGTAATGCCCGACACCCTCCAGCAGCGTGATCTCGGCATCGGGGACGAGTTCCCGGTAACGCGCTGCGAGGTGAGCGCCCGAGATGGGGTCCACCGCGCCGCAGATGAGCTTGCGCGGCACATTACTCGCGATGAGCGCGCCGACCCAGCGCTCGCGGTTCCTGCGGCGCTGTTCCATGTAGCTGATCAGACGCGCCAGAGCGAGTTGCCCGCCGTCCCGCCCGATCAGCAACCAGAGATCTTCGAGGTCGGAACGCGAGGGAGGAT
>JAGOXN010000208.1 GCA_018059685.1 Steroidobacteraceae bacterium
GAACAGCGCCGGGTTCACCAGCGCGCGGTTGACCGCCACGCTCCAGTGCAGGTGCGGTCCCGTCACCCGCCCGGTGGCACCGACGAGACCGAGCGGCGTGCCAGTGCCGACTTCCTCGCCGAGGCGCACATCGATGCGGCTCAGGTGGCAGTACATGGTCACCACGCCCTGGCCGTGGTCCACGAACACGGTGTTGCCATTGAAGAAGAAGTCCCCGGCGTCGAGTACCCGGCCGGGTGCCGGACTGCGGATCACCGTCCCCGAATCGGCCGCGATGTCCATGCCGCTGTGCGGATTGCGCGGCTGCCCGTTGAAGTAGCGGCGCAGGCCGAAGCTGCTCGAGCGGCGGCCCGCCACCGGAAGCGACATCGCCAGTTCCGGGACGCGGTCGTCCGTGTACGCACCGAGGGCCGCGTCGATCCGTGCGCGCTCTCGCTCGATGCGCTCGAGATCGGACCTGGAGGGCTCGACGTGGCGAGGATTCGCAACCTGCAGGCGTTGCTCGTCGTACTTCCGCGGCACGACCGTGAACTCGAGCGGTGTGCCGTCCGGCGTGGCCGTGCCCGTCAGCACGGCGGTCTGCTTGCCCGGCTCGGTGTCGAGCGGTATGCCGACCACGGCCACCCAGCGCGACTCGTCGCGCAGCACCGGTGCCCGGTGCTTGCCGAACATCACCTGTCCCGGCACGCCTTCGCCGCGACCGAGGTCGACGATCGCGACGCCCCCGGGCACGCGGCTCTCGCGCGGCAGCCAGGGGCCCGCCTGCGCGATCGAACCCGCGAAGCACAGCAGGATCCAGATTCTCGTCCTCACGATGCAATGTCCCCGGCCGCGTCACGATCATCCGCCGAGGTCGCGACCACGGTGGCGCGGAAGCTGCCCTTGGCGAGTCGCGCCTCGATGCGTTCGCCTGGCGCGAGCAGGGCGGCGTCCTGCAGCACGTGGCCGTCCGGTCCGGTGACGATGGCGTAGCCGCGCACCAGCGTCGCCAGCGGGCTCACCGCGTGCAGCGTCCGTGCCGCGAGTTCGAGGCGCCGCCGCGATTCGGCGAGACGGCCTTGCGCGGCGCTCCACAAGGCCCGCCGCGTGGACGCGAGCCGCAGCCCCAGGGCCTGCACGCGCAGTGCGGGCGAGGCGAGGGACAGGCGCGCGCGTCGCTCCGCGAACCGGGCCCGCGCCCGCTCGAGACCGAGGCGGACCGCGCTCCTGAGCCAGCCATCGAGTTCGTCGAGTCGCTGTGCATGCTGCCGCAGGCGCGCGCCGGGGTGGACGTGGGCGAGCCGTTGCTCGACGAGCCGCAGGTGGGACCGCAGGTCGTACAGCCGGCGCCGCGCCGCGAGAAGGACTCGCTGCCCGGCGGCCGCAACCAGCCGTGACCACTCGGCCCGGTCCGGCACGACGCGTTCGGCGGCCCCGGACGGGGTCGGCGCACGCTCGTCCGCGACGAAATCCGCAATGGTGACGTCGACTTCGTGGCCGACGCCGCTCACGATCGGGACCGGGCAGTCGAACATGGCGCGCGCGACCGCCTCGTCATTGAACGCCATCAGGTCCTCGAGCGAGCCCCCGCCGCGGGCGAGGACGAGAACGTCGCAGTCGCGGCGCACCGAGGCGAGATGGAGCGCCTGCACGATCTCTCCTGGCGCGGCCTCGCCCTGCACGGCGACCGGGTAGATCAGCACGGGCACGGCGGGGAACCGCCGGCGCAGGATGTGCAGGATGTCGCGCAGCGCAGCACCGGTGGGCGAGGTGATCACCCCGATGCGTCGCGGCAGCCTCGGCAGGGGCTGCTTGTGGCGTGTATCGAACAGGCCCTCCGCATCGAGCCTGCGCTTGAGTTCCTCGAACCGGCGCCGCAGCAGCCCCTCGCCGGCCTCCTCGAGGTGCTCAACGACGACCTGGAACTCACCACGGGCCTCGTACAGGCTCACGCGACCGCGCGCGAGCACGTGCGCGCCGTCCCGCAGCGGGAACCGGACGAGGAGGTTGCGCTGGCGGAACATCGCGCAGCGCACCTGGGCGGCCTCGTCCTTGAGCGAGAAGTACCAGTGCCCCGACCCCGGGCGCGACAGGTTGGAAATCTCCCCCTCGAGCCATACGGAACCGAGGCCGCGCTCGAGCAGGCCCCGCGCCGCGCGGTTCAGCCGGCTGACCGTGAAAATCTCGCGTTCCGGCAGGGAGTTGGCGGGCGTGTCGAAGGCGGAGTCCTGCATCGTGGCCGTGATCTTAGCGGCGGTCACGTCCGGCACAAGGGCCGCTCTCGCGGTTTACCCCCGGCCGCTGCCGCGGGTACAATTCCGCGCTTCCTTTTTCAGGCTCGGGTCCCGCCCATGCTGCGCATCCTCGAGGAAGCTCTCACCTTCGACGACGTTCTCCTCGTGCCGGCCTACTCGCAGGTCCTGCCGCACGAGGTGGACCTGGGCACGCAGCTCACGCGCGGCATCCGGCTGAACCTCCCGGTGGTCTCCGCGGCGATGGACACGGTCACGGAGCACCGGCTTGCAATCTCGATCGCCCAGGAAGGCGGCATCGGCATCGTCCACAAGAACATGACCGTCGAGGCCCAGGCGCGCCACGTCTCGCGCGTGAAACGTTTCGAGAGCGGCATCATCCACGACCCGATCACCGTACGGCCCGAGCAGACGATCCGCGAGGTGATCGAGCTCACGCGCGCCAAGAACATCTCGGGCGTTCCCGTCGTACGCGACGGCAAGGCATTCGGCATCGTCACCCACCGCGACCTGCGCTTCGAGACCAAGCTCGATGCGCCGGTGTCGTCGGTCATGACGCCGCGCGAGCGGCTCGTGACCGTGCGCGAGAACTCGCCGAAGGAAGAGGTGCTCGCCCTGCTGCACAGGCACCGCATCGAGAAGGTGCTGGTGATCGACGACGACTTCGGCCTGAAGGGCATGATCACGGTGAAGGACTTCCAGAAGGCCACCGAGTTTCCGCGCGCCTGCAAGGACGAGCGCGGCGCGCTGCGGGTCGGCGCGGCGGTCGGCACGAGCCCGGACACGCTCGATCGCGCGGCGGCGCTGCGCGAGGCGGGCGTCGACGTCATCGTCGTGGACACGGCGCATGGCCACTCGCGCGGCGTGATCGAGACCGTCGCGAAGATCAAGGCGAAGTGGCCGGCGCAGCAGGTGATCGCGGGCAACATCGTGACCCGCGAGGCGGCACTCGCGCTCGTCGACGCGGGCGCCGATGCCGTCAAGGTCGGGATCGGACCGGGCTCGATCTGCACCACGCGCGTGGTGGCGGGCGTCGGCGTGCCGCAGATCAGCGCAGTGGCGAACGTGGCCGCTGCACTCGCGCAGCACGGCGTGCCGCTGATCGCCGACGGCGGGATCCGGTTCTCGGGCGATGTCGCCAAGGCGATCGCCGCGGGTGCCTTCTGCGTCATGATCGGCAGCCTGTTCGCCGGTACGGAGGAGTCGCCGGGTGAGGTCGAGCTCTATCAGGGCGCGTCCTACAAGTCGTACCGGGGTATGGGGTCGCTCGGCGCCATGGCCCAGGCGCACGGCTCGCGCGACCGCTATTTCCAGGACACGACCGAGGAACTCGAGAAGCTCGTGCCCGAAGGCGTCGAGGGCCGCGTGCCCTACAAGGGCAGCATCGTCGCGATCCTGCACCAGCTCGCGGGCGGTCTGCGCGCGGCGATGGGTTATACCGGCAGTGGCAGCATCGAGCAGATGCGCACCCGGCCGCAGTTCGTGCGCATCACGGGCGCCGGCATGCGCGAGAGCCACGTGCACGACGTGACCATCACCAAGGAAGCGCCGAACTACCGTGTCAGTTGAGCACGCCGCCGTCCGACCGCCCGACATCCACGCACACCGGATCCTGATCCTCGACTTCGGGGCGCAGTACACGCAGCTCATCGCGCGGCGCGTGCGGGAGTGCGGCGTCTACTGCGAGATCCACCCCTGGGACATGAGCGAAGCCGAAGTCCGCGCCTTCGGCGCGCGCGGCATCATCCTCTCGGGCGGCCCGGAGTCCGTGACCGACTCGGCCCCACCGCGGGCACCGGCGGCCGTGTTCGAGTCCGGTGTGCCGCTGCTCGGCATCTGCTATGGCATGCAGACCATGGCGCAGCAGCTCGGCGGCCGCGTCAGTCCATCCGAGCACCGCGAGTTCGGCTATGCGCAGGTGACGGTCACGGCACCGAATCGCTTGCTGGATGGGCTGCGCGACCATGCCGACGCATCGGGACGAGCCGTGCTCGACGTCTGGATGAGCCACGGCGACCGGGTGGACAGCCTGCCCCCGGGATTCGTGCCGGTCGCGGCGAGCGCGAACGCTCCGCACGCTGCCATGGCCGACGAGTCGCGGCGATACTACGCGGTCCAGTTCCACCCGGAAGTCACCCACACGCTGCAGGGCGCGCGCCTGATCGAGCGCTTCGTGCGCGAGATCTGTGGCTGCGAGGCGCGCTGGGAACCGGGCCACATCATCGCCGATGCGATCGCCCGCGTGCGCGAGCAGGTGGGCCGCGACCGCGTGCTGCTCGGGCTCTCGGGCGGGGTCGACTCCTCCGTGGTCGCGGCGCTCCTGCATCGCGCCATTGGCGAACAGCTGGTGTGCGTGTTCGTCGATCACGGCCTGCTGCGGGAGGGTGAGGGCGACGAGGTGATGAGCACCTTCGCCGGGAACATGGGCGTGCGCGTGATCCGCGTGAACGCGGCGGGTCGCTTTCTCGACGCGCTGCGCGGTGAGACCGACCCCGAGCGCAAGCGCAAGATCATCGGGAGGCTGTTCGTCGAGGTGTTCGAGGAGGAGGCGCACAAGCTCGAGGGCATCCGCTGGCTCGCGCAGGGCACGATCTACCCGGACGTGATCGAGTCGGCGGGCGCGAAGACGGGCAAGGCGCACGTGATCAAGTCGCATCACAACGTGGCGGGGCTGCCCGAGCAGATGAAGATGCGACTCGTCGAACCGCTGCGCGAACTCTTCAAGGACGAGGTGCGCCGGCTCGGGCTCGAACTCGGCCTGCCGCGCTCGATGGTGTTCCGGCATCCGTTCCCCGGTCCGGGACTCGGGGTGCGCATCCTCGGCGAGGTCACGAAGCAGTACGCCGACCTGCTGCGCAGGGCCGACCGGGTCTTCATCGACGAACTCGAGGCGCACGGCCTCTACGACCAGGTGAGCCAGGCGTTTGCCGTATTCCTGCCGGTGCGCTCGGTCGCGGTGATGGGTGACGGGCGTCGCTACGACTACGTGATCGCGCTGCGCGCCGTCGAGACGGTCGACTTCATGACCGCGCGCTGGGCGCGCCTGCCGTACGAGTTCCTCGATCTCTGCGC
>JAGOXN010000209.1 GCA_018059685.1 Steroidobacteraceae bacterium
CGGCACCGGGCACTTCTATACGACGACCAAGAACAAGCGGCTCCACCCGGAGAAGCTCGAGGTCAAGAAGTTCGACCCGAAGGCGCGCAAGCACGTGACCTACAAGGAAGCCAAGATCAAGTGAGGCCCACGCCTCGTTGATCCCTGAGAAACCCGCCCACCGGCGGGTTTTTCTTGTGGTGCGCCCGGCATGTGCACCATGGCCGATCAATCACCAACGGGTGCATTGCTCATCCCGTTGCACTGGCCTACGATCCAATGATCGATCGGAGAATCGTATGACTACTGTGACCGTCTCTCCCAAGTTCCAGGTCGTGATTCCGAAGGCCGTTCGCGAAGCACTCGGCATCAAGGCCGGCGAGAAGCTCGATGCCATTCCCTACCGCGGCCACATCGCCCTGGTCCCGGTACGCTCGATCAAAGCGGCGCGTGGGTTCCTCAAAGGCATCGACACCGACATTCAGCGCGAACCCGACCGGGTATGAACGTCGTCGATTCTTCGGCCTGGCTCGAGTACTTCACTGACGGCCGGAATGCGGCAACCTTCGCACGGCCGATTCACGCGACTACGCGACTCGTCGTTCCATCAGTTTCGTTGTTCGAAGTGTTCAAGCGCGTCATGACGCAACGCGGCGAGGATGTCGCCCTCGAGGCGGTGGCCATGATGCGGCAGGGCAGGGTGGTCCCGCTGGACGACACCCTCGCATTGGAGGCGGCACGACTCTCCGTAGAGCACCGCATGCCGATGGCCGACAGCGTCATCCTCGCCACAGCGCGAGCGCACCGCGCGACGCTGTGGACGCAGGACGCGGACTTCAAGGACCTGCCGGACGTGCGATACCTGGCCAAGGCATGATCGATCAACGCTGCCAGACTCGCCGCGCTGTCGTGTGCGCGAGCTCGCTGGCTCCGCGATCGTCCGCGCTTTCTCTGACATCCGAATGGGACCAGCCTCGAGGCTCGTCGAAAGGACGTGGGTCGGTGCGGGCGGGGCGTTGGCCGGGCGGATGCGCGATGAGGCACGGTGCACGAGAGGGATTCTTCAGTACGGGACGTTCGCCACGGTCGCCCGGTACTCCGCGAGCTCCTGCGCATACCGGTCCCGGTCCTTCTCGAGCCCGACGATTTCGGTCCTCATGCGGCCGATGCGCTCGGCGGCGTTCTTCGCATCGAGCAACGCCTGTGTGCGCTCCTCGGGCGTCGCGGTCTCGCTGATCATCACCAGGGGCGCCTTGGCGGCGGCGGCCTCGAGGCGCGCGATCTCGCCGCGTCGCGCCGCGATCTGGTCATCGGCGTCGGTCACGCGGCGCTCGCGGACGTAGAGCTGCCGGCCGGATTCGTAGGCCACGACGAACCCCGGGGCGAGGTCCGGCGGGCAGCTGTCGTAGTAGACGGCCCCGCTGGCCCCGGCGCGGTAACCGTTGTGGGGCTGGCAGTACTCCCGCAGGCCGTCCGCCCGGCCGGCCCGGTACGCATCGAGGTCCGGCCGGATGCCGTGCTCGGCACAGGCCTTGCGATGCGCGCTGATGCGCTCGCCGGAGTGACCCGCGACGCCGTCCTCGTAGCCGAGGGTGCGCCAGTCGACCATCCGGCACTCGTCCTCGTTCAAGGTCGTGGTCGAGCAGGCCGACAGCAGCAGTGCGCCGATGGCGATCAGGGGTGCAGGGCTTCTCATGATGTCTCCGGGACGTCCGCCGCTGCCTCGGTGGTGTGGGCAGGGGTCGGGCCCAGGTCACCTTAGGCGCCCGGATCCACTCCGGGCGTGCACGCGGTCACGAATTGGCGCGGGCGCCCCGGCAGACGTGGTCGAACCGTGCCCGTACCATAGCCGGCCGACCCCCTTGCGTCGCATATCGGCGACCCTTCCAGTGCCCGAACTGCCCGAAGTCGAGACCACGCGCCGCGGCATACGTCCCGCACTCCGCGGCCACGTCGTGACCGGACTGCGCGTCCGCGAGCCGCGCCTGCGCTGGCCGATCGATCTCGGGCTCGAGGCGGCCATCGTCGGCATGCGGGTGGTCGAGGTCCACCGGCGCGCCAAGTACCTGCTGATCGAACTCGAACGCGGCACCCTGATCGCGCACCTCGGCATGTCCGGCAGCCTGCGCGTCCTCACCGCCGACGCGCCGCTGCTGCCGCACGATCACTACGACCTGCTTCTCGACACGGGCCGCTGCCTGCGCTTCAACGATCCGCGCCGCTTCGGTTGCCTGCTCTGGTCGGACGGTGAACCGGCGGGACACGCGCTGCTCGCGGGGCTCGGTCCGGAACCGCTCGGGGATGAGTTTGGCGGCGAGTACCTGTCCGACCGGGCGCGCGGCCGGCGGGTCGCCATCAAGCAGTTCCTCATGGACCAGCGTGTGGTCGTCGGAGTCGGCAACATCTACGCGAGCGAGGCGCTGTTTCGTGCCGGAATCGATCCGCGGCGGGCGGCGGGGCGCGTGAGCCGCGCTCGCCTCGCGCGGCTCGTCGATGCAGTGCGCGACGTGCTGGACGCGGCGATCCGCCAGGGCGGAACGACGCTGCGGGATTACGTGAATGCCGAGGGCACGCCGGGGCTTTTTCGCCAGGAACTCTTCGTTTACGAGCGGGCCGGAGAGCGCTGCCGGATCTGCGGTACGAAGATACGGCAGGTCGTACAGGGGCAGCGTTCGACCTACTTCTGCCCCCGCTGCCAGACGTAACTGGCGGTTATGACCTGAGGCCGGTTGCGCGGACTGCGGACAGTCCCTTTGCGGCGCGCGGCCGGGCCGCCCCATAATCGGCCCCATGGAATCGCCAGCTCCGGCGCGCGTGCTGCTCGGCGTCTCGGGCGGCATTGCCGCCTACAAGAGTGCCGAGCTCGTGCGTCGACTGCGTGAGCGCGGCGCCGAGGTCCAGGTCGTCATGACCGCGGGTGCGCGCCGGTTCGTCGCGCCGCTCACGTTCCAGGCATTGTCCGGGCGACCGGTGCGTTCCGACCTGTGGGACGAGGCCGCCGAGGCCGCCATGGGACACATCGAGCTCGCCCGCTGGGCCGATCGGATCCTGGTCGCGCCGGCCTCGGCGGATTTCATCGCGCGCCTCGCCCACGGGCTCGCGGACGACCTGTTGTGCACGCTGTGCCTCGCGACGGATGCGCCGTTGAGCGTTGCGCCGGCGATGAACCGGCTCATGTGGAGCAATGCGGCCACGCAGGCAAACGTCGCGGCCTTGCGGGCACGCGGTGTCGACATACTCGGACCGGCGGAAGGCGAACAGGCGTGCGGCGAGACCGGCGCCGGGCGCATGCTCGAGCCCGCCGAACTGGCGGACGCAATCCTCTCCACGGGCGTGCGGGGCGGCCAGCTCGCGGGTCGCAAGGTGCTCGTGACGGCGGGCCCCACGCGCGAGCGCATCGACCCGGTGCGATTCATCACGAATCGCAGCTCCGGGAAGATGGGGTTCGCCGTGGCAGAGGCTGCGCGCGAGGCGGGTGCCGAGGTCGTGATCGTGAGCGGTCCCGTGAGCGTCCCGACGCCGCGCGGCGTGCAGCGAATCGACGTCGAGACGGCCGAGCAGATGATGGCGGCCGTGAACGAACACCTGCCGGGCACCGACATCTTCATCGCCGCGGCCGCGGTGTCCGACTACCGGCCGGTGCAGGTGTCCGCGGAGAAGATCAAGAAGACCAGCGATTCGCTGCTGCTCGCTCTGTCGCGCACGCCCGACATCCTGGCGACGGTCGCGGCCGGCAGTCCCCGGCCCTTCGTGGTGGGTTTCGCGGCCGAGACGCAGAACGTCGAGCGCAACGCGCTCGCGAAGCTCGAAGGCAAGCGCCTGGACATGATCGCCGCCAACCAGGTGGGCGACGGACTCGCCTTCGACTGCGACGACAATGCGCTCACGGTGTACTGGCCGGGCGCGAAGCGTGAGCTCGGGCGCGCAGGCAAGCGCGAGCTCGCCGCGCGGCTCGTATCCGTCGTCGCAGAGCGGTACGCAGAGCACCTGCAGGGCAGCGGCACCCCGTTCGTGTCACGAGCTCCGGGCAGCGCCGCGGCGCGATGAGCGACTCGACGACGCCGCAGGCGAGGCCGCTGCAGGTCCGCATCCTCGATCCCCGCGTGGGGCGGGAGATCCCGCTGCCGCACTATGCCACCGCCGGCTCGGCGGGCCTCGACCTGCGTGCCTGCCTGGACGCGCCGCTGACGCTCGCGCCGGGGCAGACGGAGCTGATACCGACCGGCCTGGCTATCCACCTCGACGACCCGGGGCTCGCGGCCGTGCTGCTGCCGCGTTCCGGACTCGGCCACCGACATGGCATCGTGCTCGGCAACCTCGTCGGGTTGATCGACTCCGACTACCAGGGGCAGGTGCTGGTGTCCTGCTGGAACCGTGGCCAGTTGCCGTTCACCATTGCGCCCGGCGAACGCATCGCGCAGATGGTCGTGGTGCCCGTCGTGCAGGTCGGGTTCGAGATCGTGGACGAATTCACCGAGAGCCGGCGCGGCGCCGGCGGCTTCGGCAGCTCGGGGACTACCTGATCCCCTTCAGTTCCTTGAAGCGGGCGATGTCCGACTCGAATTCGCCGCGCAGCCTGGCCTGCTCCG
Source organism: Steroidobacteraceae bacterium (assembly GCA_018059685.1). Classification (GTDB taxonomy): domain Bacteria; phylum Pseudomonadota; class Gammaproteobacteria; order Steroidobacterales; family Steroidobacteraceae; genus RPQJ01. Next base: position 4,569 of record JAGOXN010000209.1, read on the forward strand.
CCGTGTTCTTCGCGAGTTCCTGCCGGTAGACCTGCAGGCCGTTCACCGTGTTGACGATGTCCTCGGCGACGTGTTCGGGGAGCGCCGGCGCATCGGGCTTCGCGCTGTACGGCCGGTAGCGCTGCACGTCGGCCATCAGCCGCGTCTCGCGTTCGCGCAGGTTGGCCATGTACTGCTCGGTCAGCGCCGACTGCTGTACGAGCAGCTCGAGCCGCTGGTCGCGCAGCCGCTCGATGTCCGCCACGGACAGGTACGTCGCGAGCAGCGTGCGGTCGCGCTGGGCTGTCGCGGCTCGCGCTTCCTCGGCTGCCTTCTGCGCGGCGAGCTGCTCCATGGACCGGCGGCCGGGGATCACGCGCATGACACGGCCGGTGTCGTCGAGTACCTCGACGTCGAGGTCCATGCATTCGGCCGGAATGCTCTGGCCGAAATGCGTCTGGCCGCGCGCATCCTTGCATCGGTAGACACTTTCCTTGCCACCGACCTTGCCCTGCCCGCTCGCGGCCGCCGCGACCGGTACCGCAGGCGGGGTCAACAGGGCGGACACGACCGCCATCGTGCCGACCAGGGCTGTTCGGGAGACGCTTCGCTTACGCATGGCTGTGCATTGTGCTCGCTCGGTGTGCGCCACACTAAACCCCGGACATGCGGTTTGTGAACTGCTTCAAGGCGCGGTCGGGCCTCACACCCCGTATCGGTCGCGG
>JAGOXN010000210.1 GCA_018059685.1 Steroidobacteraceae bacterium
GGGGACGCAACCCGGTCCGCGGGCAAGGGTGGTGCGCCCTTCGGTTCGACGCATCCGTGAGGACACGGATGGGAAAATCCGGCAAAGTGCGGGGCCTCGTCCCGCTCGCTGGAAGCCGCCATGCCCCGTCGACCCGTTCTGCGCTGCGCCGTTGCCACGCTCCTCGCGTTCCTCGTCGTCCAGCCCGTCCCGCACCGCGCGTGGTCGGCCCCGGGACCCGCGGCAACGGAGGCCTCAGCCGCCGAATCGCGCAAGCTCAACACCCTGTTCGAGGCGTACTTCGAGGAGACCCTGCGGCTCAACCCGGTCCTCGCCACGTCGATTGGTGACCCGCGCTACAACGATCGCTTCGAGGTCTCGATCTCGCCGGAGTGGCGCGCCAGGGCCGAGAAACTCGATCGCGATTACCTCGAGCGCGTGAAGGCCATCGATCCGAAGTTGCTCTCGGGCCAGGATCTGCTCTCCTACGAGATCTTCAGGGCGGGCCGCGAGCTCGACCTCGAGGGTTATCGCTACCCGAGCCACCTCATTCCGCTGAACCAGTTCTACTCCACGCCGAACTTCTTCGCGCAGCTCGGTTCCGGCGGTGGCCTGCAGCCTTTCGAGACCGTCAAGGACTACGACGACTTCCTGAAGCGCCTCGACGGCTTCGTCGCCTGGACCGACCAGGCCATCGTCAACATGCGCGAGGGCATCGCGAAGGGCTACACGCTGCCGCGCGTGCTCGGCGAGCGCGTGCTGCCGCAGCTCCAGGCGCACGTGGTCGCGAAACCGGAAGACTCCCTGTACTTCGGTCCCGTGCGCGACATGCCGGCCGACTTCAGCGCCGCCGATCGCGAGCGGCTCACCGCCGCGTACCGTGCCGCCATCGAAACGAAGGTCGTGCCTTCGTACCGTCGCCTGCACGACTTCATGCGCGACGAGTACCTGCCGAAGAGCCGCACCAGCGTCGGCCTCGACGCGCTCCCCGACGGCAAGGCCTGGTACGAGTACAACGTGCGCGACGTGACGACGACCGATTACACCCCCGCGCAGATCCACGAGATCGGGCTGTCCGAGGTGGCGCGCATCCGTGGCGAGATGAAGGGCGTGATGGAGAAGGTCGGATTCAAGGGCACACTCGATGAGTTCTTCGTGTTCCTCAATACCGATCCGCAGTTCGTGCACCCGAGCCGCGAAGCGCTGGTCCAGGGGTACGTCGACATCAAGAACCGCGTGAATCCCGAGTTGCCTCGCCTGTTCGAGACCCTGCCGAAGGCCGACTACGAGGTGCGTGCCGTCGAGCCGTTCCGGGAGAAGAGCGCGGCTGGTGGCAGCTACCAGGCCGCGAGCGAGGACGGTTCGCGCCCGGGCATCTTCTACGCCAATGCCTACGACCTGAAGGCCCGCCCGAAGTGGGCCATGGAGGCGCTCTCCCTGCACGAAGGCAATCCCGGCCACCACTTCCAGATCACGCTGCAGCGCGAGCAGAAGGACCTGCCGAAGTTCCGTCGCTTCGGCGGCTACACGGCGTACAGCGAGGGCTGGGGCCTCTACGCCGAATCCCTCGGACCGGAACTCGGCCTGTACGTCGACCCGTACCAGTACTTCGGCATGCTGGAGGGCGAGCTCTTCCGCGCGATCCGCCTGGTCGTCGACACGGGGCTGCACTCGAAGGGTTGGACCCGTGAGCAGGTGCTCGACTACATCGAGGAGAACAGCGCGACCAGCGAGGCGCGGCGCGTGTCGGAGACCGAGCGCTACATCGCGATCCCGGGGCAGGCGCTCGCCTACAAGATCGGCCAGCTCAAGCTCCTGGAACTGCGCAGCCGCGCCCAGCGCGAGCTGGGCGACCGCTTCGACCTGCGCAAGTTCCACACCGTGATCCTGGCGGACGGGCCCCTCCCGCTCGACGTGCTGGAGGCCAAGGTCGACCGCTGGATCGCGAGCCAGAAGGGCGCCTGAGCCATGACGATCCGCTCGAGCTGCCTGGCGGCGCTGTCGTTGGCCTGTTTCGCGACGGCCACGAGTGCCGCAGCGGCGACACTCCCCGGCGCGGACCAGATCGTGTCACGCACCCTGCCGAACGGTCTGCAGATCGTGGTCTGGCGGGACGCGGATATCCCGAACGTCGCGATGTACACCTGGTATCGGGTGGGCAGCCGCAACGAACGGCCCGGCATCACCGGCATCGCGCACTTCTTCGAGCACATGATGTTCAACGGCACGAAGACGCACCCGGCAGGCGAGTTCGACCGGGTCATGGCGGCGGGCGGCGGCCGGAACAACGCCTACACCAGCTCGGACGTCACCGTGTACCAGAACTGGTTTCCGGCGACGGCGACCGAGCTGGTCCTCGAACTCGAGTCCGACCGCATGCGCAACCTCGACTTCGATCCGAAGGTGGTCGAGAGCGAACGTGGAGTCGTGTATTCGGAGCGGCGGACCCGCATCGACGACGACAACTTTGGCACGCTTGTCGAGCAGGTGCAGGCGACCGCCTTCCTCGCGCATCCCTACCAGATCCCGACGATCGGCTGGCCCTCCGACATCGAGAACTGGAAGGTCGAGGACCTGCGCGCGTTCTACCAGCAGTATTACGCGCCGAACAACGCCGTCATGTTCATCGTGGGCGACGTGGATCCCGACGAGATCTTCCGCCTGGCCGACAGGCATCTCGCGAATCTCGAGGCCCAGCCGGCCCCGCCGGCGGTGACGACGAAGGAGCCCGCGCAGCTCGGTGAACGGCGCCTGCGGATCGTGCGCGACGCGCAGACCCCGCTCATCGCGATGGCCTGGCATGCCGGCGCGGCTCCGGATCGCGAGACTCGGGTGATGGAAGTGCTGCTCTCGATCCTCGGCAGCGGCGATTCGTCGCGGCTCCACCAGCGCCTCGTCGAGCAGGAGCAGGCGGCCGTCGAGATCGGCACCTCGCTCGACCAGGGATTCGACCCGGGTCTCGCGTGGGTCTACGCGGTCGTGCCACCGGGCGGCGACGTCTCGAGGACCGAGAGGCTGATCGACGAGGAGATCGCGCGGCTCGCGAAGGACGGCCCGACGCCCGGGGAACTTGCCAAGGCCCGCAACCAGGCGCTCGCCGGGTTCTGGCACGGTCTCGAGACCATCAGCGGCAAGGCCGATGCGATCGGCACCTACCAGGTGTTTCACGGCGACTATCGCAAGCTCTTCGACGCGCCGGCCGTCTACGAGAGCATCAACGCCGGGGACGTGAAGCAGCTGGCCGCCAGCGTGCTGCGCAGGGAGAACCGCACGGTCGGGGTGCTCGTTCCGAAGGGTGAGGTGGTCGCGGCGAAGCAGGCGGAGGATGGCCGATGAACGCAGTCCCCCGGTTCCTGTCCGGCGTACTCGCCTGTATCGGCATCGCGGGCCTGGCGCAAGCCGATGCAGCCGGTGTGGTCAAGCTGCCGCCGTTCGAGCGCCATGAGCTCGCAAACGGTGCCGTACTCGTCCTGATGGAGAAGCACGATACGCCGCTCGTGGCCCTGTCGGCCGTGCTCCGCGGCGGCGCGCTCGCGGACGCGCCCGGCCGGGAAGGCACGGCCGCACTGCTTGCCGAGCTGACGCAGAAGGGCGCCGGCAAGCGCAATGCCGCGCAGTTCGCCGAAGCGGTCGAGGGAGTGGGCGGTCAGCTCGGCGCCACGGCGGGCATCGAGCGCTCGGGCGTGGGCGCGAGTTTCCTCGCCCGCGACGTGGACCTGATGATCGAACTCGTGAGCGACGCGCTGATGCGGCCGCAGCTCGACGCGGCGGAATTCGAGAAGGTGCGCACGCTCGCGATCCAGTCCATCGCCGCCGCGAAGGATTCCGATCCAAGCGGGCTGATCGGCGAGTATGGCGATGCGTGGCTGTTCCGCGGCCATCCCTACGGGCGCGCCGCGGCCGGGGACGAGCGCTCGCTCGCGGCAGTGACGCTCGACGACGTGAAGCGCTACTACGCGGCCCAGGCGCGTGGCGACCGGCTGATCCTCGCGGTGGTCGGCGATTTCAAGGCGGCCGACATGAAGCGCAGGCTCGAGACGGCCTTCGGTGGGTGGGCTGCCGGCAGATCACCACTGCCCGTCGTCATGGCCGCACCCCGCGTCGAAGGGCGGCGCGTCCTGCTCGTCGACAAGCCGGGCTCGACGCAGACCTACTTCTGGCTCGGCAACGTCGGAGCGTCGCGCACCGACCCGGAGCGGACCTCGCAATCGGTCGTGAACACGGTGTTCGGCGGACAGTTCACGTCCATGCTGAACACGGAACTGCGAATCAAGAGCGGGCTCACCTATGGCGCGGGTTCCGGCTTCGACCGCCTCGCGCAACCGGGTGCGTTCCGCATCTCCTCGTTCACACAGGCGGCGAAGACGGCCGAGGCCATCGACCTCGCGCTGGCGACGCTCGATCGCCTTCATGCCGAGGGGCTGACCGATGCGGCCCTGGCGTCCGCCCGCAGCTACATGCTCGGCCAGTTCCCGCCGACCCTCGAGACGAACGGCCAGCTCGCCGGACGGCTCGCCGAGATGGTCTTCTACGACCTCGGTACGCAGGACGTGAACGAGTTCGCGGCCCGCGTGATGGCCGTGGACCCGGCCCGCGCGCGCACGACCATCGACGCGTCGTTCCCCCGGTCGGGAGACCTGGCGATGGTCCTCATCGGCGATGCGGCTGCGATTCGCGACGCCGCGAGGAAGTACGGGCCGGTGACGGAAATGAAGATCACCGATCCCTGGTTCGCGCCCCGCTGAAGACCGTGAGCAGGCTCACCGCGATTCTTGCGGGTGCTTCCGGACTGGTCGGTGGCGAGATCCTCGACCGGCTGGTGAGCGCGGCAGAATACGAGCGCGTCGTCGTCGTCACCCGGCGCGACCTCGGCGCGCGGGTCCGGCACCCGAAGGTGAAGCAGGCGCTCGTCGACTTCGAGCGCCTCGAGGACGCGGGACGCGAAGTCCACGGCGATCACGTCTTCTGCGCGCTCGGGACGACGATCCGCAAGGCAGGCTCGCAGGCGAAGTTCCGCCAGGTGGATCTCGAGTACCCGCTGGCCCTGGCTCGTGTCGCACTCGCGCGGGGCGCCGTCCACTTCTCGATCGTGAGCGCAAAGGGCGCCAGCCGCGCGTCGCCGTTCTTCTATTCACGGGTGAAGGGTGAGGTCGAGGCTGGCCTGCGCGCCATGAAGTGGCCGGGCCTGGCGATCGTCCGGCCATCCATCATCGCGGGCGATCGCGCGGAGGCCCGTCCGCTCGAGCACCTCGGCGCGTTCGCGCTGCGCATCGCGCC
>JAGOXN010000211.1 GCA_018059685.1 Steroidobacteraceae bacterium
CTTGATTATCAGTCCACGACTGAACGACGATCGGTGCAACTCTGCGATCTCGTTGAACGAATGCGCCACACCGTCCCGAATCGATTCGACGCGAATTTCTATCGACGGTACTACCTCGATCCACGCACGCGGGTCGTGACGCGCGCCGAGATGAACCGCCGCGCCCGTCTCGTGGCCGCGTTCGCCCGGCACGGCGAGCTGCCGGTGCGCTCGATCCTCGACCTCGGCTGTGGCCTGGGCCTGATGCGTGCCGCGTTGCTGCGCGAGTTCCCCGGGGCACGCTACATCGGAGTCGAGGCGAGTCCGTACCTGTGCGCGAAGTTTGGATGGATCGAGGGCTCCGCCGCGACATACACCGCCCGTCGCGCGTTCGATCTCGTGATCTGTTACGACGTGCTGCAGTACCTGAAGGCCCGCGAGGCGGGGGCCGCCCTGCGCAATCTCGCGCGACTCTGTGCCGGGGTGCTGCATTTCGGCGTGCTGACCCGCGAGGACTGGGACCTGTATTGCGATCAGGGGACGACCGACCGGAACGTCCACATCCGCCCGGGCGACTGGTATCGCCGTCGGCTCGCCCCGGACTTCATCAATGCCGGCAGCGGCATGTTCGTGCGCCGCGGTGCGCCGATCCACCTGTGGGAACTCGACCAGGTCGAGGTCCTGCGATCCCGGCGCCGCGGCTGAGGCCCGGCCGCGCCGGCTGCGCAGGGGCTGTACAATGCGCCCCTTTCCCGGTGCCCCCACTCCAAACGATGCGGTTCACCAAGCTGCGACTCATACCTCCGGCCATGCTGCTCCTGTCCCTGGCCGGCTGCGGCACGACCAGATCGTGTGGAGGCAACGACGAGTACCTCACGGCCGTGGACCGTCCGAGCCTCCGCGTGCCGGCCGAGCTGGCGGCCAGCGAACGGGTCGCGCCGCTGGCGATCCCGCCCGTCGCGGCCAACCCGGGCAAGCTCGATCCGGCACCGCGCTGTCTCGACGAACCGCCGGGCTACTTCAAGCGCGTCGCGACCCCTTCGGGCTCGCCCGAGGCGGTGGTACAGGCCTGGGCCACGGCCTGGGCCGAGCGCAAGCCGGACGCCGTCGCACAGCTCTACTCACGTTCGTTTGAGGCGCCGGGTGGGGGTGGAGCGTCGGCATTCATCGAGGATCGCAGGCAGCAGGTGGCCTCGGGTCCGGCGCCGTCGGCCCGCCTCGAGGACGTGGTCGTGGACGCGGTCGACGACGACGCCCGGGTCGTGAGCTTCGTGCAGCGGTTCGGGCAGGAAGGCGTGCAGCGGGTACTCACGCTCGCGCGCGAAGGCCAGCACTGGCGGATCGTCGCCGAGCGGACCGTGGGCAATCCCTGAGGAACGCCGTCATCCGCCCCGTGGGGCCGAGGTTACAGCGTGCGAAACACGTCCCTCCTTAGCAGTATCAGCCTGGCGCCCGGCACGCTCCGGGCCGTCCTGCTCGACCGGTTGACGCGCTCGCTCGGCAAGCATCCCGAGACTGCGACCCAGCGCGACATCTACGATGCGCTGTCCCTGGCCGTTCGCGAGGAACTCGCGGGGCGCTGGCTCGCCACGCAGCGGCGGGTCGCACAGGCGGGCGTGAAGCGCATCTGCTACCTCTCGGTCGAGTACCTGCTCGGACGCACGCTCATCAACGGCCTCGCGAGCCTCGACGGCGAACTGGTGCAGGAAGCGCGCGAGGCCCTGCGCGAGCTCGGCTTCGACCTGGAGAAGGTCGCGCAGGAGGAGATCGACCCGGGGCTCGGCAACGGCGGTCTCGGTCGCCTGGCCGCCTGTTACCTCGATTCACTGGCCACCCTGCAGTACCCGGCGGTCGGCTACGGCATCCGCTACGACTACGGCATCTTCACGCAGGCGATCGACGAGGATGGGCGCCAGCGCGAGTCGGCGAGCAGCTGGCTCACGCAGCGTAGTCCCTGGGAGATCCCGCGCGACGACGCGCGCTACGTGATCCGCTTCGGCGGCCGCTGCGTCGCGACGCAGGATGCGTCGGGACGCAGCCGGTACCGCTGGATCGAGACGCGCAATATCTGGGCGGTGGGCTTCGACCAGTTGATCCCCGGCAATCGCAGCCTCACGGTGAATCACCTGAGGCTGTGGGCCGGCCGGGCAATCGCGCCGTTCAATGTCGAAGTCTTCAACGCGGGGCGGCACGCCGAGGCGTCGGTCGAGGACGTGGATGCGAAGAACGTCTCGCGCATCCTGTATCCCGACGACACGACGCCGCAGGGCAAGGAACTGCGCTTCAAGCAGCAGTACTTCTTCGTGAGCGCGAGCCTGCAGGACATGCTCGCGCAGCACCTCGCCGAGGGCCGCGTGCTCGATGCCCTGCCGGATTCGATCGCGATCCAGCTGAACGACACTCACCCCGCGCTCGCGATCCCGGAACTCATGCGCCTCCTCATGGACGAGCACGAGATGGAGTGGGAACGCGCGTGGGAGCTCACCCGCCGGGTCTTCGGCTACACCAACCACACGCTGCTCCCCGAGGCGCTCGAGGTCTGGCCGGTGGCCTTCTTCGAGCGGGTGCTGCCGCGACACCTGCAGATCATCTACCTCATCAACCGCGAGCTGCTCGACGCGGTCGGGGCGCGGCATCCGCACGACCACGAGCGCCGGCAGCGCGTGTCGCTCATCGACGAGGGTCAGGGTCGCATGGTCCGCATGGCGCATCTCGCAGTGGTCGCGAGCCACACCGTGAACGGAGTGGCGAAGCTCCACTCGCAGCTCATGCAGCGGACGATCTTCGCGGATTTCGCCGAGATGTATCCCGAGCGCTTCACCAACGTGACGAACGGCATCGCCGTGCGGCGCTGGCTCAAGCAGTCGAACCCCGGCCTCGCAATGCTGCTCACCGAGCGCCTCGGCCACGCGTGGGAAAACGACCTCGAGGAACTCGAGCGCCTGCGCTGGGCTGCGGAGGACAGCGAGTTCCGCCAGCGCTTCGCCGCCATCAAGATCGATAACAAGCGACGCCTGGCCGAGGTGATCCAGCGCCGCGTCGGGGTCGAGGTCGACCCGACGTCGCTGTTCGACGTGCAGGTCAAGCGCATCCACGAGTACAAGCGGCAGCTCCTCAACCTCCTGTACGTGGTCGCGCGCTACAACCGCATCCGCGCCAACCCGCAGGCCGACGTCGTGCCGCGCACGGTCATATTCGCCGGCAAGGCGGCGCCCGGGTACACGATGGCCAAGGCGATCATCAAGCTCATCAACAACGTCGCGAGCGTGGTCAACGCCGACAGCAGCATCGCGGGCAGGCTCAAGGTCGTGTTCCTGCCCGACTACGACGTCTCGCTCGCGCAGCGGATCATGCCGGCGGCGGACCTGTCCGAGCAGATTTCGACCGCCGGCATGGAGGCGTCGGGCACCGGCAACATGAAGCTCTCGCTGAACGGAGCGCTCACCATCGGGACGCTCGATGGCGCGAACATCGAGATCCGCGAGCAGGTCGGTGCGGAGAACATGTTCATCTTCGGGCTGACGTCCGACGAGGTCGTGGCCCGTCGCCAGCGCGGCTACTCGCCGTCCGAGGTCGCGAATTCGGTGCCGGAGCTGCGCCAGACGCTGGAGATGATCGATGCCGGGTACTTCACGCCCGGCAATCTCGCCGACGGCAAACCGGTCGTAGATCGCCTGCTGAGCGAGGGGGAGCCGTTCTTCGTCCTGGCGGACTTCGCGGCGTATGCGGCCGCGCAGGACGAAGTGGACGCCGTCTTCCGCAGCACCGAGGACTGGTGCCGCAAGGCCGTGCTCAATACGCTCAGCATGGGCATCTTCTCGAGCGACCGCAGCATCCGCGAGTACGCACAGCGCATCTGGCGCATCAAGCCGGTGCTTTAGGGACATTCTCCTTTTCGCGTTAGGGGGACATTCTCCTTTTCGCCACGGAGCGAAAAGGAGAATGTCCCCTGCTTTGCTAGACTGCGGGCGTGTCCGTCTTCCCGACCCTGTCGCCTGCCGACGTCGACGCCCTGGTTCACGCGCGCCATCCCGAGCCGCGCTCGGTCCTCGGCTATCACGAATTCCCGCGCAGGGACGAGCAGCCGCTCTGCCTGGTCCGGGTCCTCGAGCCGGATGCGGTACGCGTCGAAGTCTGCTGGGAGGACGGCGCGACGGGCGTGCCGCTCGCCCGCCTCCACGCCGCGGGCCTGTTCGAAGGCCGGGTGCCCTACCGGCGACCGCTGCAGCCCTACCGCCTGAGCATCCGCTACCGGAACGGCACGGTCCTCAGCAAGCACGACGCGTATTTTTTCGCGCCGCAACTGTCCGACTTCGACCTGCATCTCTTCGGCGAGGGCAATCACCACAGCATCTACTACAAGCTCGGCGCCCACCCGGTCGTGCTCGACGGGCTGGCCGGCACCCGCTTCGCGGTCTGGGCACCGAACGCGGAGCGCGTGAGCGTCGTAGGGCCCTTCAACCTGTGGGACGGACGCAGGCACGCGATGCAGGTGCGCGGCAGCTCGGGGATCTGGGAGCTGTTCATCCCCGGGGTCGGCCCCGGCACCGCCTACAAGTACGAGCTGCGCACGCGCGACGGGCGGACGATCCTGAAGGCGGATCCCTACGGATTCGCGATGCAGCTCCGGCCGGACAACTGCTCGGTGGTCGCGGCCCTCGATGGCTTCGAGTGGCACGACGCGGCCTGGCTCGAAGCGCGTGCGTCGGTCAACCATGCGACGCGCCCGATCAACATCTACGAGCTGCACCCCGGCTCGTGGCGCCGTGACTATGCCCGCACGCCGCAGTTCCTCACCTGGCGCGAGCTCGCCGACCAGATGATTCCCTACCTTCAGGACCTGGGCCACACGCACGTCGAACTCATGGGGGTGGCCGAGCACCCGTTCGACGGATCCTGGGGCTACCAGGTCGTGGGCTACTACGCGCCGACGGCGCGATTCGGGTCGCCACAGGACTTCATGGCCTTCGTGGACCGCTGCCACCAGGCGGGCCTCGGCGTGATCATCGACTGGGTGCCCGCGCATTTCCCACGCGACGAGCACGGCCTCGCCGGATTCGACGGGACGGCGCTCTACGAGCACGCGGACCCGCGACTCGGCGAGCACGCTGACTGGGGCACCAAGGTCTTCAACTACGGCCGGCACGAGGTGCGCAACTTCCTCGTGGCGAACGCGCTCTACTGGCTGGACTATTATCACGTCGACGGCCTGCGGGTCGACGCCGTCGCCTCGATGCTCTACCTGGACTACAGCCGCAAGCACGGCGAGTGGGT
>JAGOXN010000031.1 GCA_018059685.1 Steroidobacteraceae bacterium
GCCAGCCTCGCCGCCGCCTCAGGCGCATGCGCGAAGAACAGTGACGGCTCGGTGAGTTCGAGTTCGAGCACCATGGGGGTACCATCAGCGCCGCGGATCAGGTCGACCCGCGCATACAGCGGCGGGTCGAACGGAATCGCCCGCAGAGTCGCGGCGGCGATGTCCCGTTCCCCCGCGTCAGGTTCGCGGGGCTCGATCTGCTCGGGCGCGAACAGGCCCGCGACCAGTGGATCGCCGATGCGCAGCAGCGGTCCCTTGCGGATGGCATGGCTGTATCGCCCGCCGAAGCAGATGACGGCGGTCTCGCCAAACAGGTCGACATGTTCGAGGTAGGGCTGCAGCATCGCGCTCCGCCCGGACGCGACGAGCCGGCTCAGATGCGCATGGGCGCGCGCTGCGTCCTCGCATCGATACCGGGCGGCATCGCGCGAGCCCGCCCCGATCGACGGCTTCACGACGAACTCCGCGAAACCTGCCGGCGTGCCGATGCTGAGCGCGCCCGGACGGGCGGCCAGGAATCCAGACAGCGCGGCCGCGGCATCGCTCGCCGGCTCGACGAAACGCGTTGGAACCACCGGCACGCCGGCGCGCGCAAGGTCCGCGAGGTAGTGCTTGTCGGTATTCCAGCGCACCACGGCGGAAGGGTTCACGAGCCGGGTCGCGCGTGCGCATCGCTCGGTCCACGCGAGAAACTCGTCGATGCGCCCGACATAGTCCCAGGTCGAGCGCAACACCGCGACGTCGAATTGTGACCAGTCGACGCCGGCATCGTCCCAGCACGGCGTCGCAACGAGTGCTCCAGACCGCGAGAGCGCCGCAGCAAGGGGCGGCATGTCTTCATCGAGCGCCAGCGCTTCGCGTGAGGTGACGAGCGCGATACGCATCATTGCCGTCCGGTTCCCCGGAATCCTGCGCCGGGTTCGACGGGGCGACGGCGCCTCGCTGGCCCTGGCCGCGCACAACAAAGAAAGATCAGCCCGGTCGTTGAAATTCCTCGGCAGCGGCGTATATTCCGCGTGTACACCCCTGATTCAATTAGACTTTCAGTGGTTGGCCGGCGGGAATTCAACTTTAAGAACAACACGTAACTTACTGTCTTGTAAGACTTATTTGCTGGTGATTGAACATGTCGAATAACTGGGAACACTTCTGTGAGGCGGTGGTCGTCCTTGCGGGACCGGGGTCCGTCAAGCAGCGCCTGAGCGACGCATACACGCAGCACCTTTCCCTGGTCGAGTCGGCCGAACTGCCACGCGAGGTCCGCGCGAGCCTGGCGCTGCTCGAGCAGGCGATGACGAGTTCGCCCCGGGCTGGCGGACTGAGCGCTGCCGCGGCCAGCGCGCTCAAGATGTCCGAGGTCGAGGCGGGACGGCACGCGGCCTGCATCGTGAGGATGTTCGCTGCGGTGAAGGAGACGGCTCCGTCTGCGAGTACGCGCGCTGCCCCGTTGTTCCGCGCCGTCTCCGGCGCCGACTGAGGATCCTCGTCAGTCGAGCTTGAACTCGATCATGTCGAAGCGCGTCGTCTCCTCGTGACGCGCCTGGCGCTTGATCGCATCCACGAGCTGTCGCGCGTCCCACGGTACCACCTCGTCGCCGAGTTCCATCACAACCGGCGCAATCGTGTCGTGCGAGCCGAACGGCTCGAGCACGATCACCGGCTTGTCGAAGGCCTTGGCGCAGTGCAGCTGGAACTCCACCCAGTCGACGTGCCTGCGGTAGGTCGAGGCTGCCACCAGCACCGCCTCCGCCTCGGTGATCTGGCGACGCAGGTCCTCGCGCAGCGCTTCCTTGTCGCCCTGCGGTCGCTGGTCGGGCGTGCTCGTGTTCCGGTAGAAGAAGTTGTTCGAGCTCTCGAGGTACTCGAACACGCGGTCATAATCGTCGTCGTGGGCCCACACATGGCAGACGAACAACCGGATCGGGTTTTTCTGCGTTACGCTGCTCACGCGAGCTCTCCCCAAGGGCCGGCGACCGCCGCCCGGCACTAGTCTAGCCCAGATCGCTCGATTCCGGATCGGGCGTGCGCCCTGTACTATTGCGACCGAATGCGCGTTCTGCTCTATAACATCCGCTATGCCACGGGCACGGGCGCCGCTTTCCACCTGCCGATACCGGGCGCGGGCTACCTCCGCAGCAATCCCAGGGTCCTCGAAGGCATCACGCGCTTCATCAAGGGCGTCGACCCCGACATCGTCGGTCTCATCGAGGTCGACACCGGCTCGATCCGCTCGGGACGCGTGAACCAGGCCGAGGTGATCGCCGAGTCCCTCGGCCACTACTCGACCTACCAGTGCAAGTACGGCACCGACTCGCTGAATACGCTGGTGCCCATCGTCAACAAGCAGGCGAACGCATTCCTCGCCGCGCCGCGGGTCGAGGGCGAGCGATTCCACTACTTCGACACGGGCATCAAGCGACTCATCATCGAACTCGAACTCGACGACCTGTGCGTGTTCCTGGTGCACCTGTCGCTCAAGTTCCGCCACCGACACGCCCAGCTGCGCCACCTCTTCGAACTCGTCAGGCACTCGAGCAAGCCCGTGATGGTGGTTGGCGACTTCAACACGTTCTGGGGCGAGCACGAGATGGCGCTCTTCATGGAGGCGGCCGGCCTGAAGAGCGCGAACCGCGAGCGCCTGCCTTCGTACCCTTCACGCAGGCCGCGCATGGAACTCGACTTCATCCTGCACACGCGCGGCATCGAGATCGAGTCGTTCGAGGTCCCGGACATCACGTACTCGGATCACCGCCCGCTCGTCTGTGACTTCCGACTCACGGGCGGACGGCGCGAGGCGGCCTGAGCGCAGCTCGCAGGGGAACCCATGACCGACACGACGGCGACGGACGGTCGCCACTGGACGCTCGAGCAGGATGCCGGGCACGTCGCCTGGCTCGTGTTCGACAAGCAAGGCGCGACGGCGAACTCCCTTGGGCGCGCGGCCATGGAGGAACTCGACGCGCGCCTCGCGGAGCTCGCGCTGCTCGCTCCACGAGGCCTCGTAATCGCTTCGGCCAAGTCCGGCTTCATCGCGGGCGCGGACGTATCCGAGTTCGCGCAGGTCGCCTCGCCGGAGGAAGCCGTGCCGTTCATCCGTGCGGCGCACGCGGTGCTCGACCGGCTCGAACGGCTGCCCTTCCCGACCGTGGCTGCCATCAATGGTTACTGCCTCGGCGGCGGCCTCGAGCTCGCCATGGCGTGCCGTCATCGCGTCTGCATCGATGACCCGAAGACCGTCCTCGGCCTGCCCGAAGTGATGCTCGGCATCCACCCGGGCTTCGGCGGCACGGTGCGTGCGGTACGCCTGGTCGGCGTGACGGCGGCGATGGACATGATGCTGACGGGGCGCAACCTGCGCCCGGGGCAGGCACTGCGCATCGGTCTGCTCGACCGCGTCGTACCCGCCGCGCAGTTGAAGAGCGCCGCGCGGGAACTCGCCATCCACCCGCTGCCCGTGCGGCGCGCACCCATCGTGCAGCGGGTCCTGTCGCTCGCGCCGCTGCGCGGACTGGTGGCGCCGCGAATCGAGCGGCAGATCGCGCGGCGCGTGCGCCGCGAGCACTATCCGGCGCCGTACGCGATCCTCGACCTGTGGCGGCGTCACGGCGCCGATCCACGCTCGGCCTACGAGGCCGAGGCTCGATCCGTGGCGCGGCTCGTGTGCACGCCCGCCTCGCGCAACCTCGTCCGGGTCTTCTTCCTGCAGGAGCGCCTCAAGGGCCTCGGCGGCCGGGACCTGCCGCAGGGCGGTCACGTCCACGTGGTGGGTGCGGGGGTCATGGGCGGCGACATTGCGGCGTGGTGCGCCCTGCGCGGTTTCACCGTCACCCTGCAGGATCGAGGTGAGGAGTACCTGCGCCCGGCCCTCGCGCGTGCCCGGAGGTTCTTCGAGAAGCGCGAGCGCGTACCCGGGAAGGCCGAGGAGACAGTCGCGCGCCTCTCGGCCGACCTCGACGGCGCCGGCATCGAGCGCGCCGACGTCGTCATCGAGGCCATCGTCGAGGACGCACAGGCGAAGCGCGCGCTGTATTCGCGGATCGAACCGCGGTTGAAGCCCGGCGCGGTGCTCGCCACCAACACCTCCAGCATCGTGCTCGAGGAACTCGGTGCAGGCCTCCGCGACCCCGGCCGCCTGGTCGGGCTGCACTTCTTCAATCCGGTCGCGCAGATGCCGCTCGTGGAGGTGATCGAAGCGCGCGACACCAGTCCAACCTCGCGGGCCGCAGCGCTCGCCTTCGTACGCGCCATCGACAGGCTGCCCCTGCCCTGCCGCAGCGCGCCTGGATTCCTGGTCAATCGGATCCTCATGCCCTACCTCACGGAAGCCATGCTCGCAGCGCGTGAAGGCATTCCGCTCGCTGTCATCGACCGGGTGGCGACCGACTTCGGCCTGCCGATGGGCCCGATCGAACTCGCGGACACGGTGGGCCTCGACGTATGCCTCCACGTTGGACGGATCCTTGCAGAGGCGTTCGGGCGCGCGGCGCCGGAGGCCGTCGCCGGACTGGTGGCCTCGGGCAAGCTCGGTCGCAAGTCGGGTGAGGGGCTCTATGTGTGGCGCGACGGCAAGGCAATCAAGCCAGCGGCAGACTCCGCGCCGCCGGCCGACCTGTGCAACCGGCTGATGCTGCCGATGGTCAACGAGGCCGTGGCCATCCTGCGCGAAGGTGTCGTGGCGGATGCCGATCTCGTCGATGCAGGCGTGGTGTTCGGCACCGGATTCGCCCCGTTCCGCGGCGGACCTCTGCGTCATGCGCGGGAGCGGGGCGCTGCGGTGGTTCTCGAGAGTCTGCGCGCACTCGAGACGCAGCACGGACCGAGGTTCCGACCGGACCCCGGCTGGGACGCCTTCGTGCAGGGCTCCCTGTGATACCATCGCGAGCCTTTGAGCGGGCCCGCGGGGCCCGTCATCCCAAGCGACCACGGCAGTAATGACCGAGTCCCCGATTGTCGAGCTGAGCACGCTGCGCACCTTCTCGCCGCTCGACGGACTGAAGGGCGAAAACCTGCGTGCACTCGCACGCAAGACCTCGTTGCGGCAGATGGGCCAGGGTCGCCTGCTGTTCAAGGAGGGCGACACCGACAAGCGGACGTTCTACCTGGTGTCGGGTGTCGTCGAACTGCTCGCCGGCGGCCGCGTGATCGGATCGGTGACCGGAGGAACGCCCGACGCGCGTCACCCGGTAGCGCCCGTCCTGCCACGCAGGTGCTCGGCGCGGGTGGCCACCGAGCAGATCGACTACCTGTCGATCGACAGCGACCTGCTGGATGTGCTGCTCACCTGGGACCAGACCGGCACCTACGAGGTCGGGGACCTGCAGGCGGGCAGCGTCTCGGGCGATGACTGGATGACGCTCCTGCTGCAGAGCCGGGCCTTCTACAAGATCCCGCCGGCCAACCTGCAGGCGGTGTTCATGCGCATGCAGCGCGTCGACCGCGCGGCGGGCGACACCATCATCCGGCAGGGCGACGAAGGCGACTATTTCTACGCCATCGTGAGCGGCCGCTGCGTCGTCACCCGCGAGACGCCGCTCAACCGCGAAGGCATCAAGCTCGCCGATCTCGGCATGGGGGACACCTTCGGCGAAGAGGCCCTGATCTCGGGCGCGCGTCGCAACGCGACCGTCACCATGCTCACGGACGGCGCGCTCATGCGCCTCGGCAAGGAAGATTTCAACACCCTGCTGAACGAGCCGATGCTCCGCTGGGTGGATCACGACGAGGCGATGACGGTCGTGAACGGCGGGGGGCGCTGGCTCGACGTGCGCCTGCCGAGCGAGTACGAGCACTGTCACTTCGACAACTCGGTGAACGTGCCACTGTACTTCGTCCGACTGAAGCTCAAGACGCTCGACGCTTCCGTGCCCTACGTCGTCTGCTGCGACAACGGCCGGCGCAGTTCGGCCGCCGCCTACATCCTGAGCGAACGCGGCTTCGACGCCTCGGTCCTGCGGGGCGGCATCGCCGCCACCGATCTCGCGGAAGCACTGATCGCCCGGACGGGACAGGACGGCAGCTGAGCGGCGCCCGGCCGGTCCTGCGCTACATCGTATGCGTCGGCTTGTCCCCGCCGAGTGCACCGGCGAGGTAGGACTCGATCTTGCGCTGCGTGTTGCCGCGGTCCTGCTCGCTGAACTGCACGCCGATGCCGGCCGTGCGCTTGCCCTGCGCGCCCTTGGGCGTCATCCAGATCACGCGTCCGGCCACCGGCAGCTTCTCGTCCTCGCCCATCAGGTTGAGCAGCATGAACACCTCGTCGCCGAGCCGGTAGTTGCTGCTCGTCGGGATGAACAGGCCGCCGTTCTTCACGAACGGCATGTAGGCGAGGTAGAGCGCGCTCTTGTCCTTGATCGTGAGCGTCAGTAGACCGGGCTTGTTCGGCTGCCGCGTTACGGCCATCACACCACTCCTCCGCGTCCGAACGCTGCCTCGAGGTCGATCAGCAGCGCTTCCACGGCCAGTTGCGCCGCGGCCGGCCCCTCGAGGAGCCGGCGCGTGTCGCGCAGTCGGTCCAGGACCCTGAACGCGGCGCTTATGTTCACTTTGCCGGCCAGCCTTTGCAACACTGGCCCGCCCGGAACCGTGAGGCACGTCCCAGCCGGCAGCGTCCGCTGCCGCAGCAGCCCGCCGAGCCAGGCTTCGATCCAGTCGAGGCGCACCGGCAGCCCGTCGCCCATCATTTCCTGCGCCGCGTGCGTGACTTCGATGCGACCATCGAGCAGGTCCCCGAGCACGCGCCCCATCTGGTCCTGCAGGCCCGCGAAGTGCGGGGCGAGTTCGAGGGCTCTGAGCGGCGTCCCGCCGGCGATGGCCAGCAGTCCCGGCGGCACCTCGGTGGCGAGCGCCGCGGCGAGCCACTCGTGCGCCACGGGTGTCGGCGGGCGCGCGATCTCGACCCGCAGGCAACGGCTGCGCAGTGTCGCACGCAGCCCTGACGGTCGCGCGGTCACGAGCACCAGCACCGTCCCGGGCGCCGGTTCCTCGAGCGTCTTGAGCAGGGCGTTCTGAGCGCTGTTGGTCATGGCCTGCGCCGGCGAGACGATCGCGACCCGGTGGCCTCCGCGCATGCTGGTCATGCCGAGCTGCTCACACGCTTCGCGCACCTGCTCGACCGCGATCGATTTCTTGTCCTCGAGCGGCCTGAGCCAGTGCAGGTCGGGATGAGTTCCGGCGCGACTCAAAGTGCACTCGGCGCACTCGCCGCAGGCGCGGAAAGTGGCAGCGCGCGCGACGCAGAAGAGCGCCGCGGCCGCGGCCGCGGCGAAGCGGTCCTTGCCGACACCCGCCGGTCCGTGCAGCAGCAGCGCATGCGGGAACCGGCCCTGTTCGCGCGCCGCGCCGAGACGTTGCCGGGCCCGGTCATGCCACGGCAGCAGCTCGATCGGCAGCGGCGCCGCCGTTGCGACATCGTCTCCCGCCTCGCTCACGTTCTCGCATCCAGCAATGGCTGCAGCGCCGTCCGCACCGCATGCTCGACCTGGCCCACGGACTGCGCCGCATCGATGATGCGGAACCGGCGCGGATCGCGTCGCGCGCGCTCCAGGTAGGCCGCACGGACGCGCTCGAAGAATGCGTCGCGTTCCGTCTCGAACCGGTCCGGCCCGCCGTCACCATTGCGGGCACGGGCACGCGCGAGCCCGGTCCCGACCGGGGCGTCGAGCAGGATCGTGAGTTCCGGCTGCAGGTCGGGGTGCACGATCCGCACCAGCGCGTCGATGTCGCCCTGCGCCGCGCCCCGACCGGCGCCCTGGTAGGCGTAGGTGGCGTCCGTGAAGCGATCGCAGAGTACCCAGGCGCCACGCCCGATGGCCGGCTCGACGAGGTTGGCCAGGTGCGTGGCACGCGCGGCAAACATCAGCAGGAGTTCGCAGGATCGCGGCATCGGTTCATCGCCCCTCCCGAGCAGGATTGCGCGCAGGCGTTCGGCCCGTGGGGTCCCGCCTGGCTCGCGCGTCTGGACGACCTCGACGCCGAGCCCCCGCAACCAGTCGGCTGCGCGGGCGAGCTGCGTCGACTTGCCGACGCCCTCGCCGCCCTCGAAGGTGATGAACCTGCCGCGCAACTCAGCGCTCCGATTTCCGTTGCCGGTATCGCACGAGATAGTCCCGGACGGCCGCCTGGTGCTCGGCGTGAGTGCGCGAGAACGCGTGGCTGCCGTCCGGCAGTCCGGTCGCCACGAAATACAGCTCGCCCCGCTCGTCGGGTCGCACGGCCGCCTGTAACGCATCCCGTCCCGGCATCGCGATGGGGGTCGGCGGCAGCCCGGTGCGAGTGTAGGTATTGTACGGGCCATCGCGCTCGAGATCGGAGCGTCGCAGGTTGCCGTCGAACGCGGCGCCCAGCCCGTAGATGACGGTCGGATCGGTCTGCAGGCGCATGCCACGGCGCAATCGCTCGGTGAAGACACCCGCGATGCGCGCCCGCTCGCTGCCGAGGGCCGTCTCCTTCTCGACGATCGATGCGAGCACCAGTGCCTCGTATGGCATTGCATAGGGCAGGTCTTCGGCACGCGCGGACCAGGCCTGCTCGAGCTCGTCGCGCATGCGCGCGCGGGCCTGGCGCAGGACGTCCAGATCGCTCGTCCCCTTGCCGAACAGGTAGGTGTCCGGGAAGAAGAGCCCTTCGGGCGCCTGTCCCGCCTCGCCGAGGGACCTCATGACCGTGGCATCGTCCTGGTCCGCGAGCACATGGTGCAGGGCCTCGTTGCCCGCCAGGATCCGCCGCAGGTCGCGAAACGTCGCGCCTTCCACGAACGTCACGGCGTGCTGCACGACGCGACCCGATTGCAGGAGCTCGAGCAGGGTGATCGGCGTCGCACCGGGAGTGAGTTCGTACTCACCTGCCCGCACGCGGGCGTCGGCCCCCGTCGCGCGCGCATAGAGGATCAGCCAGCGCGGATGCTCGAGCACGCCCTGTTCGGCGAGCTTCCGTGCCGTCACGGCGAGCGCCTGCCCCTTCGGAATCTCGATCCGCACGGCTTCGGCGCCGATCGCGAGTGGTGCGTTGCGCCAGCGGTCGAACGCGATCCATCCCGCGACGCCCGACAGCACGACGGCCAGCGCAACACCCGCCGCGACGCGCCACAGGCTCACGCCGCGGACCCGCCGATGCGCTCTGCGATCGCCCGTGTCACCGCGCCCACCGGCCAGGTGCCGTGTCCCTGCACTTCACCCACGGGTCGTATGCCACGCGCGGCGCTGCTGAGGAACACCTCGTCCGCCTGTGCGAGGCTCGCGGGCTCGAGATCCTCGATTGCCGTCTCGAAGCCCAGCTCCGGCGCGGTCTCGAGCACCAGGCGACGCATCACGCCGGCGACGCCGCAATCGCGGATCTCGGGCGTGATGACGCGGCGGCCACGGACCAGGAACAGGTTGGCCGCGGTCGCAGCCACGAGACGCCCGTCCGCCGTGAGCATCAGTCCCTCCGCGATCGCGGGGTCGCTCCATTCGGCGCAGGCGAGCACCTGTTCGAGTCGATTGAGATGCTTGATCCCGGCGAGGTGCGGATTGAGGCCGAGTCGTGTCGCACAGATCCGCAGCACGAGCGGCACCGCCAGGTCGCTGCGTGGCTGGGCAGCCGACGAGGCGACGATACGCGTGACGGCCGGCTCTGCCGGTGGGCGGTACCCCCGAGGTCCGGAACCGCGTGTGACGATGAGCTTGACGATGCCCGCGCCGAGGTCCTCGAGGACGCGGTCGCACTCCTCCTCGATCACCGTTGCATCGGGTTGCGGCAGCTTGAGCCGCTGGCAGCTGTCCATGAGCCGTTCCAGGTGCAGTCCGAAATGAAGCACGCGGCCGTCGACGGCCGCCATGGTCTCGAACAGCCCGTCTCCGTACTGCAGGCCGCGATCGTCGGCCGACACCGCCGACGTCTCCACGCCGTTCACCAGCCGCCGTCCGATCATGCGGCGCATCCGAGGGCCGCGAGCAGCCCACGCGCCTTGGCGCGGGTCTCCGCGAGTTCGGCGGCGGGCAGCGAGTCGGCGACGATTCCGGCGCCAGTGCGAAACTCCACGGTATCCCCTGCGACGACGAACGTGCGGATCAGGATATTCAGGTCGAGCGTGCCGTCGAGTCCAAGATAGCCGAACGAGCCCGTGTATGCGTCGCGCGGCTCGGGCTCGAGCTCCGCGAGCAGTTGCATGCAGCGGATCTTCGGGCAGCCGGTGATGGTCCCGCCCGGAAACAGAGCAGCGATGGCCCGGCCCGGCGAAGTGTCTGGCCGCAGCACGCCGCGCACGTTCGACACGATGTGGTGCACCGTCGCGTAGCTCTCGATGGTCATCAGCTCGTCGACCTCCACCGAACCGGCGCAGCACACGCGCCCAAGGTCGTTGCGTCCGAGGTCGACGAGCATCACGTGCTCCGCGCGCTCCTTCTCGCTCAGGGCAAGTTCGCGCTTGAGCGAGGTATCGCGCCCCCGGCTCGTGCCGCGCGGCCGCGTGCCGGCGATCGGGCGCGTACTCGCGTGCCCTTCCGACACGCGCAGCAGCCGCTCGGGCGAGGAGCTCAGGACAGTGAAGCCGGGCAATGCCGCGACCCCCGCGAACGGTGCGGGATTGGCACGTCGCAGGCGCCGATAGAGATCGGCGGCCGTCACGCCTGCCCGCATCCTCGCTTGCCAGAGGCGCGACAGGTTGGCCTGATAGACGTCACCACGGCCGATTGCCTCGAGAACGGTCTCGACGCCGCGCAGGAACGTCTCAGGCGCCTCCTCGTCGATCGGTCCCGTCAGCGACCGGGCGGCCTGCGGCGCGTCGCGCACGAGCTCCAGGTCATTCTGCACCTGTCGCGCGAGCATGGAGGCGAGGCCCGGCTCTGCCCGTATCGACACGGTGTCCGTGGCGCGGTCCCGGATGACGGCGCCACGCATGCGACAGGCGATCGCGCGCGCACGCCGGGAGCATCGCAGGCGCAGCGTCGGTTCGATCTCGCCGGCCAGTTCGTAGCCGAGGTAGAGAAACCAGCCGCCGGCGAACGGTGCTGCGTCCGGCGGCGCCCCGGAGCGGCCGAGGTCCTGCCACCACGCATCGAGCGCAGCGAGGAAGCGCCCGCACGTCCCCGACCGCACGGTGCCGCCGAGCACCCCGTCGGGCCCGAGGACCAGCTGTTCGCCCGGCAACGCGAAGAGCACATCGTACCGGCCGAGCGAGCCGTTGCCGCCCATGCTCTCGAGCAGGGCCGGGTAGCGATCCGGGAGTCGCTCGTGCAGCCCGAGCAGCGCGTCCTCGGGCGAAACCGCCGATGGCGTCACCGCAAGGCGCGAAACACGAGGCTGCCGTTGGTGCCGCCGAATCCGAACGAATTCGACAAGGCAATCTGCACCGGCGCGCGCCGCGCGCTGCCCGGCACGTAGTCGAGGTCGCATGCGGGATCGGGGTTCTCGAGATTGATGGTCGGCGGGAGGATGCCATCGCGGATCGCGAGAATGCTGAAGATGGCTTCGACGACGCCGGCCGCGCCGAGCAGGTGGCCGGTCATGGACTTGGTCGAGCTCACCGCGACCTGCTTCGCCGCAGCCCCGAACGCCCGCTTGATCGCGACCGTCTCGGCGCGGTCGCCGAGTTCGGTCGAGGTCGCATGCGCATTGATGTACTGGATCTCGGCCGGCGCGACGCCCGCATCGCGGATCGCATTGACCATCGCGAGGCGTGCGCCCTCGCCGTCCTCGGGCGGGGCCGTGATGTGGTACGCGTCGCCGCTCATGCCGAAACCGGCGAACTCGGCGTAGATCTGTGCACCCCGGGCGCGCGCGTGCTCGTACTCTTCCAGCACGACCGCCCCGCCTCCCTCGGACATCACGAAACCGTCACGATCGCGGTCCCAGGGGCGGCTCGCACGCTCGGGCTCGTCGTTGCGCAGCGAGAGCGCTTTCGCCTGCCCGAAGCTGCCGAGACCGAGCGGCGTGAACGCCATCTCGGCGCCGCCGGCGATCATGACCTCCGCATCACCATACTGGATCGTGCGGGCCGCAATTCCGATGGCGTGGGTCGACGTCGTGCAGGCCGTCACGATCGCGAGGTTCGGGCCCCTGAGTCCAAAGTGGATCGACACCTGTCCCGCCGTCGCATTGATGATGCTGCCCGGGATGAAGAACGGCGAGATCTTGCGCGGCGTGCGGGACTCGAGCCACTTGGCCGTCGTGTCCTCGATCGTGTGCAGGCCGCCGATGCCAGCGCCCATCACGATGCCGATGCGCGGCGCGTTCGCCTCGGTGACCTCGATTCCGGATTCCTGCACGGCCTGGATCGCGGCCGCGATGCCGTAGGAGACGAACGGGTCGAAGCGGCGCACGTCCTTCGCCGGCATGTAGTCTTCGGCATTGAACCCGACGACTTCGCCGCCGATCCGACAGGGAAAGGCGCTGGTGTCGAGGCGTGTAATCGCGCGGATGCCACTGCGGCCGTTGCAGATGCCGTTCCAGGCATCGGCAACGGTGCTGCCGAGCGGGGACACGATGCCAAGTCCTGTGATGACGACCCTGCGCTTCGTCATGCTGCATCCCCCTGCACGGGCTCGGTCGGAATTCGCCGCACCCGCCCTCCATGGCGGTGCGGTTCCGGGTCGCGGCCTCAGGCCTGGCTGCGACGCTCGTTGATGTAATCGATCGCCTGCTGGACCGTGGTGATCTTCTCGGCGTCCTCGTCCGGAATCTCCGTCTCGAACTCCTCCTCGAGCGCCATCACGAGCTCGACGGTGTCGAGCGAATCGGCGCCGAGGTCATCGACGAAGGACGAATCGTTGGCGACTTCCTCTTCCTTGACCCCCAGTTGCTCGGCAACGATCGCCTTCACCCTTTGTTCGATACTGCTCATTGTCTTCGGAGTCCTCTGTGGGAAACGACCTGGCCGGTCGCGCACCAAGGCCATGGGCGACCGGCATGGGGCGCGTATTCTAAGTTAAGGGCCGAACAGGGTCCAATATACCTTGAACTCGTTCTAGATCATGTACATGCCGCCGTTGACGTGCAGCGTCTCACCCGTGATGTAGGCGGCCTCGGGCGACGCGAGGAAGGCCACGGCGTGCGCAATGTCTTCCGGGGCCCCGAGCCGGCCGAGCGGCACCTGGCCGAGCAGCGCCTTGCGCTGTTCCTCCCCGAGCACCTCGGTCATGTCGGTCGCGATGAAGCCGGGGGCGACCACGTTGACCGTGATACCACGCGAACCCACCTCGCGGGCGAGGCTTTTCGAGAAGCCGATCATGCCGGCCTTGGCGGCTGCGTAGTTGCTCTGGCCTGCATTGCCCATGACGGCGACGACGGAAGCGATGTTCACGATCCGGCCACGACGCGCCTTCATCATGCCGCGCATGACCGCCTTGCAGGTGCGGTACACGGCCGAGAGGTCCGTCTCGATGACCGCCTGCCAGTCGTCGGCGCTCATCCGCATCAGCAGTCCGTCGCGCGTGACACCGGCGTTGTTGACGAGGATCGACGGCGTGCCCTCCTGGGCCTCGACGTCCTTGAAGCACTGCTCGACTGCGGCCGCGGCGGACACGTCGAGCCGCACGCCCCGACCCTGGACGCCAGCGGCGGCGAGCGTCTCCGTGATCGATTGCGCACCCGGCTCCGTGGTGGCCGTGCCGACGATGCGCGCGCCGCGCCGGCCGAGCTCGAGCGCAATGGCACGACCGATGCCGCGCGACGCACCGGTCACCAGAGCGAGTTCATTCTGCAGCATGGGGCTTCTCCCGGCAGGCCTCGAGCGCCGCCGCCAGCGATGGAGGGTCCTCGAGCGCGAGCATCGTCAGGTCGGAGCGCCGCTCGATGCGCCGATTGAGCGAGGTGAGAACCTTGCCCGGCCCGCATTCGATCACGGTCGTGACGCCGCGCGCGAGCATGGCGCGCACCGTCTCGGCCCACAGTACCGGCTTGTAAAGCTGCTCCTCGAGCGCGTGGCGGATGCCCTCCGGACTCGCGTGAGTCTTGACGTCCACCGTGTAGACGGCCGGGACCTTCGGCATGCGGAGATCGACGGTGCTCAATCGCTCCGCGAGGCGCTTGGCGCCGGCCCGCATCAGGCTGCTGTGCACCGGCACGCTCACCGGGAGAATGACGGCGCGCTTGGCGCCGCGGGCCCGGGCGGCCTCGATCGCGCGCGTGACCGCGGAGACATCGCCTGCGATCACCACCTGTCCGGGCGCGTTGAAGTTGGCGAGTTCGACGACCTCGCCCTGCGCAGCCTCCCGGCATGCGGCCTCGAGCGTCGCATCGTCGAGACCCAGGATCGCAGCTACCGCACCCTGGCCGAGCGGCACGGCTTCCTGCATGACCCGGCCGCGGAACCGCACGAGCTCGACGGCGGCGCGGAAGTCGAGTGCGTCCGAGCACACGAGCGCGGTGTATTCGCCGAGGCTGTGACCGGCCATCGCGACGGGCATGGGCCCGCCGTGTCGGCGCCAGACGCGCCAGGTCGCGACTCCGGCCGTGAGCATGGCGGGCTGCGTGCGTTCAGTGGCGCCGAGTTCCGACTCGGGACCCTGCTGGCACAGCGACCACAGGTCGTAGCCCAGTACCGCGGACGCCTCGGCAAACGTCTCCTCGACGACCGGCTCGGCCGCCGCCAGCGCGGCCAGCATGCCGATCGCTTGGGAACCCTGGCCTGGAAACACGAACGCCAGTGACATCGTTCTTCTCCTGGCTGGCGGTTGCTCCGCCCGGCCCGTGGATTATAGCGACGCGCCGGACTCCCGGCGTTCGCGCCGCAACCGAAGCGCGCCCAAAGCGCCGCCGATCGCTCCGTAGGTGTGCGCCGCGTGAATCACGGGCAGCGACATCGAGGCCGCCGTGAACGGCAGCGCCCCGTAGAGGTGCTCCCAGGCGAGCTTGGCGACGAACAGCGTCCCGACGAGCACGGTCAGCGGATCGCGCGCCGCGCGCAGCCACGCCACGAGCCCGGCGGCCATGGCGCCGTGCAGCACCCCGGAGAACCCGACGTACCATTCGAGGTCGCGCTCCAGGAACAGGAACCCGAGGTCGATCGCGACCGCAGACGCGAGCAGGATCACGAGCCATTGCCCGGCGGAGTAATCGCCTGCGAACAGGAACCAGACCAGCAGCAGGCCCGCGAGGTTCCACGCGAGATGCGGCAGATCCGCATGCACGAGGTGCCCGGTGACGAGGCGCCAGATCTCACCGGCAAGGACTGCCTGCCGCTCGTAACGCAGCGCCTCGGTGAGATGCGGCCCCGCGGCATGCAGCGCGACGAGCAGCACGACGAGGCCGGCCGGCAGGATCCACGCCGCAGGTCGCACTTCGAACAGACGATCGAGCACTGAAGGGGCCGCACGCTGCAATTTGCTATGATTCATGCACTCTACAGCCAGAGCCCGTCACAAGCGATGAACTTCCTCCCGCATGCGGTGGCCGCGCGCCAGCGCGGTTTCACGCTGATCGAAATCATGGTCGTCGTCGTCATCCTCGGCATTCTCGCCGCACTCGTGGCGCCGAACGTCATCCGCCGCATCGACGATGCACGCGTGACCAAGGCCAAGCAGGACATCCGCGCCTACGAGACCGCCCTGAACCTCTATCGCATGGACAATTTCCGCTACCCCACCACCGAGCAGGGGCTCGAGGCGCTCGTGACCCGGCCGGTGGATCCGAACATCCGCAACTGGAAGGAAGGCGGCTACATCGGCGGGCTCAAGAAAGACCCGTGGGGCATGGACTACGCCTACATCGCGCCCGGCTCGCATGGCGACTACGACCTCTACACCCTCGGAGCCGACGGCCAGCCGGGTGGCGAAGGTCCCGATGCCGACATCGGCAACTGGAACATCGAGTAGTTCATTGCGGCGGGGCGAGGCCGTGAGGAGGGCTCCGGGCTTCACTTTGCTCGAGGTCCTCGTCGTCCTGGTCATCATCGGGATCATCACCAGCATGGCCGTCGTCTCGACTCGCGTGCTCGGTGGGGATCACGAGATGGACCAGGAAGCCGAGCGGCTGTACGCAGTCCTCGGACAGGCACGCGAGGACGCCATGCTCGAGGGCCGCGACGTGGCGCTGCGCGTCGATGCACGCGGCTACGACTTCCTGCGGCTCGATCGCCGCACCGAACAGTGGGAACTGGTCGCGGACGACCCTCTGCTGCGCGAACGCACGTTGCCCGAGGGGCTCGAGGCCTCGCTGTGGCTCGAGTCGCAGCCGGTCCAGCTGCGCGCGCGCAATGCACCGACCGAGCGTGTGCCCGCGGTCCCACAGGTCATCGTGCAGGCCTCGGGCGACCTCGTGCCGTTCGAACTCGTGCTGACCCGCGCGGGAACGGAGGAACGCCGGAGAGTCACCGGCAGTCTCGACGGCGCGCTCGACCTGAAGCGCAGCGACGATGTGCCACGTTCCTGATCGCGGCATCCGCCCGCCGCGGCGCCCGGTGCATGGCGGCGGCTTCACGCTGATCGAGGTGCTCGCGGCGCTCATCATCGTCGCGCTCGGCATGCTGGGCGTGATCGAAGCCGTCACGCAGACGGCACGCAATGG